>JBFFSW010000023.1:0-10031 GCA_041572195.1 Thiohalomonadaceae bacterium
CCCAGGCAGATCACCTTGGTGCCGGGTCCGGCGCGGGTGATCAGGGTCTTCATCTGCTTGGAGGTGAGGTTCTGGGCCTCGTCGATGATGATGTACTTGTTGAGGAAGGTGCGCCCGCGCATGAAGTTGAGCGAGCGGATCTTGATGCGCTTGTTGAGCAGCTCCTGGGTGGCGGCGCGCTCCCACTCGCTGTTGTGCTCGGACTGGGTGAGCACCTCCAGGTTGTCCATCAGCGCGCCCATCCACGGCGTCATCTTCTCCTCCTCGGTGCCGGGGAGGAAGCCGATGTCCTCGCCCACCGGCACGGTGACGCGGGTGACCACGATCTCCGAGTAGCGGTTCTGGTCCAGGGTCTGGGTGAGGCCCGCGGCCAGTGCCAGCAGGGTCTTGCCGGTGCCCGCTTGGCCGACCAGGGTGACGAAGTCGATCTCCGGGTCCATCAGCAGGTTGAGGGCGAAGTTCTGCTCCGGGTTGCGCGCCATGATGCCCCAGACGCTGTGGTTGGCGTGGCGGAAGTCGCGCACTGTCTCGATCACCACCTCATCGCCCTCGACGTTGCGCACCACCGCCTCGAAGGGCTCCTCGCCGTCCAGGCGCAGGAACTGGTTGGGGTACCAGTCGGCCAGGTCGGGGCCGTGCAGGCGGTAGAAGGTGTGCCCCGCCTCTTTCCACGATTCCATTGCCTTGTCGTGGCTCTCCCAGAAATCCGGTCCCAGCTGCACGCTGCCGCCGTAGAGCAGGTTGACGTCGTCCAGCACCTGGTCGTTGCGGTAGTCCTCGGCGTGGATGCCGAGCACCGCCGCCTTGATGCGCATGTTGGTGTCCTTGGAGACCAGGGTGACGGTCAGCTCCGGGTGCTGCTGTTGCAGCGCCAGGGCGGTGCCGAGGATGGAGTTGTCGGACTTGCTGCCGGGCAGGGAGGTGGGCAGCGGTGCCTGCATGACCTCGGTCTGTAGATAGAGCCGACCACTGGGACCGATACCGGCGGCGGCGTATTCGCTGTTTTCCAGCGGCAGCCCCTGCTTGATCTCCTCGGGGCTCATGCCGGCCATCAGCTCGTCCATGAAGCGGCTGGCCTGACGGGCGTTGCGCGCCACCTCGGAGTGCCCCTTCTTGTGGTTGTCCAGCTCCTCCAGCACCACCATGGGGACGTAAACATCGTGCTCCTGGAAGTGGAACATGGCCGAGGGGTCGTGCATCAGCACGTTGGTGTCGAGCACGAACAGGCGTTTGGCGCCGGGGGTCGGGGTCATGGCTGCATCTCCTCGGTTAAAGCTCCTTGACGGCCTGAAGTACCTCATCGACGTGGCCCGCCACCTTCACCTTGCGCCACTCGCGGCGCAGCACGCCGGTTTTGTCGATGAGGAAGGTGGAACGCTCGATGCCCATGTGCAGCTTGCCGTAGAGCTTCTTTTCTTTAATGACATCAAAGAGCTGGCACAGACTTTCGTCCTCGTCGGAGATCAGCTCGAAGGGGAATTCCTGCTTGGCCTTGAAGTTCTCGTGGCGCTTGAGGCTGTCGCGGGAGACACCGAGGATCTCGGTATCGAGCCTCTGGAACTCGGCGTAGAGGTCGCGGAAGTTCTGACCCTCGGTGGTGCAGCCGGGGGTGGAGTCCTTGGGGTAGAAGTAGAGCACCAGGTTCCTGCCCTTGAGCTCTTTCAGGGCGATGTTCCGATCGCCGGTGGCCGGGCGCTCGAAGTTGGGGACTTTCTTGCCGACGCTGACTTCACTCATGGACTTAGGCTCCTTTGACCGGTTCCAGCACCGCGTCGAGGTTGAGGCTGTCGCAGAAGTCCAGGAACTCGTCGCGCAGACGGGCGATGTGTACATCCGGCGGGATATGCACGGTCATGTTGGCGGAGAACATCGGCGTGCCGGTGTGCGGGGCGCGGTAGCTGTCGGTGTAGAGGTCCTGGATGTTGATGTTGCGGGCGGAGAAGAAGCCGGTGAGGCGGCTGACGATGCCGGGGTTGTCCAGGGCGATGACGTTGACCGCGTAGGGCAGCCCCTCGCTGGCGCTGCGCCCCTCGGTGCGCTTGGCGGTGAGGGTCAGGTCCAGCTTCTCCTCCAGCTTCGGCAGCATCGCCTCCAGCTTGGCCAGGGTGTCCCAGCTTCCCTCCACCAGCATCAGCACCGCGAACTCGCCGCCGAGGATGGTCATGCGGCTGTCGAGGATGTTGCCGCCGCCGTCGCCGATGGGCTGGGTCAGCTGGTTGATGATGCCGGGGCGATCGCGGCCCAGGGCGGAGATGACGAGAAACTGGGTGGTGGGTTGCGCTTGGGACATGCTCGGGCTCTTCGATCCGGTGGGCTTTTCACCCGAGTCTATCACCATCCCCGGCGCCGGGGCAGGGGCGCGGCGGGGGCCGGTAATGCTTGATTCCGCCGCACCCGCCCAAGTACCATTGGCGGTTTAATTTTTCCCGCGGGAGCAAGGCATGTTTCACGGCAGCATGGTGGCCCTGGTTACGCCGATGGGCGAGGACGGCTCGGTCGATGAGGGCTCGCTGCGCGCCCTCATCGACTTCCACCTCGACAACGGCACCGATGCGCTGGTGATCGTCGGTACCACCGGCGAGTCCGCTACCCTCAGCGAGGAGGAGCACTGCAAGCTCATTGCCACCGCGGTGGAGATGGTCGGCGGGCGCATCCCGGTGATCGCCGGTACCGGTGCCAACAACACCCGCGAGGCGATCGAGCTGACCCGCTGCGCCATGCGCGCCGGGGCCGACGCCTGCCTGCTGGTCACCCCCTACTACAACAAGCCCACCCAGGAGGGTCTCTACCTCCACTTCAAGGCGGTGGCCGAGGCGGTGGCGATCCCGCAGATCCTCTACAACGTGCCGGGGCGCACCGCGGTGGACATGAGCAACGACACGGTCGCCCGTCTCGCCTCCATCCCCAACATCGTCGGCATCAAGGACGCCACCGGCGACATGGCCCGTGGCAAGGAACTGATCGAGCGCTGCGGTGACCAACTGGATGTCTACAGCGGCGACGACGCCACCACCCTGGAGCTGATCCGCCTCGGCGGCAAGGGCTGCATCTCGGTGACCGCCAACGTCGCGCCCAAGGCGATGCACGAGATGTGCGCCGCCGCCCTGGCCGGCGACTTCGCCGCCGCCGAGGCGATTAACGACAAGCTGATGCCCATCCACAAGAACATGTTCGTCGAGGCCAACCCCATCCCGGTGAAGTGGGCCCTGCACGAGATGGGCCTGATCCCGGCGGGTATCCGCCTGCCGCTGACCCCGCTCTCGGCCCACTACCACGAAACCGTGCGTGAGGCCCTGAAGCAGGGCGGCGTGCTGTAAACCGATTTCCCTGAGAGGCCTTATCCCTTGAATACCATCCGGACCCCCCGCCACCTCCTTATCCCGTCGCTGTGCCTGCTGTTGGCCGCCTGCAGCGGCGGCGCCAGCCGCGACACCGACTACGGCGACATCGCCACCGGTCCGGCGCTGGAGGTGCCGCCGGGCATGAGCGCCCCCGATACCCGCGGCGCCATGGAGCTGCCGAAGTGGGAGGGTGGTGCCAAGCCCGTGCTGCCCCAGGTGGATGGGGTGCGCATCGAGCGCGACGGCGCCCAGCGCTGGCTGGTGGTGGATGAGAGCGTCGATGCGCTGTGGCCGCGCCTGCGCGCCTTCTGGGCCACCGCCGGGCTCTCCCTGGAGCGCGACGAGGAGCAGCTGGGGATCATGGAGACCGCCTGGGCCGAGAACAAACGCGACCTGCCCGACACCTGGTTGCGCTCCATCATGCCGGGCCTCTACGCCGCCCCCTATCGCGACAAGTACCGCCTGCGCCTGGAGCGCGGTGAGAGCGGCGGCGCTGAGATCTACCTCAGCCACTACCAGATCGAGGAGGTCGCCAAGGGTGAGTCCTTCCAGTGGCAGAGCCACCCGGCCGACGCCGAGCGCCTGCGCGAGATCGAGCGTCGCCTGATGCTGCACCTGGGCGTGCCCAGGGTCGAGGTCGATCGGATGCTGGCTACCGCCGATGCCGCCGCCGCCGAGGCCCCACGCGCGCGCGTGGAGAAGGGGCCCGAGGGGCTGCGCCTGAGCCTGGACGAGCGCTTCGACCGCGCCTGGCGCCACACTCGAACCGCGCTCGACGGCATCGGCCTGGTGGTGGACGACCATGATCGCACCCAGGGGCTCTTCTACGTGAGCGTGATCGGCGATCCGAGCAAGGGTGGTGGCAACGGCGGCTGGTTCGACTGGTTCGGTGGCGGTGATGAGAATGCGCGGGTGAAGCGTCGCGTGCAGCTGCTGCGCGCGGATGAGAAGAGCACCTTCATCTACCTCTTCGATGACCAGGACCGTCCCATGGAAGAGGGTCAGACCCGCCCGCTGCTGGAGCTGTTGGCCAAGCAGCTCAACGGCTGAAGCGGTCCCTCCGGGGCATGCGCTTCGCCCTGCTCGGCAGTGGCAGCCGCGGCAACGCCACGCTGGTCGAGTCCGGCTCCACCCGTCTGCTGATCGACTGCGGCTTCTCGCTCAAGGAGACCGAGTACCGCCTCGGTCGTCTGGGGCTGGAGGCGGCGGACATCGACGCGGTGCTGGTGACCCACGAGCACCAGGACCACATCGGCGGCGTCGGCCCGCTGGCGCGCCGCCACCGCATGCCGGTGTGGCTCACCCCCGGCACCCTCAGCGTGGCGCGCAAGCGCCTCGGCGAGGTCCCCCGCATCGAGCCGCTCAACTGTCACCAGGCCTTCGCCGTCGGTGACATCGAGGTCCACCCCTTTCCGGTGCCCCACGACGCCCGCGAGCCGAGTCAGTTCGTCTTCAGCGACGGTGACAAGCGGCTTGGCCTGCTCACCGACCTGGGCCACGTCAGCGCCCATGTCGAGGCCCAGCTCCAGGGGCTGGACGGCCTGATCCTGGAGGCCAACCACGACCCGCGGATGCTCGCCGAGGGGCCCTACCCACCCTCCCTTCAGGCGCGGGTCGGCGGTGGTCTTGGCCACCTCAGCAACGGCCAGGCGGCGCGCCTGCTGGCCTCGCTGGAACAGGGGCGCTTGCAGCACCTGGCCGCCGCCCACCTGAGCGAGAAGAACAACCACCCCGAGCTGGCGGTGGCCGCCCTGAGCGAGGCCCTGGGCTGCGAGCCGGAGTGGATCGCCGTGGCCGATCAGGCCCACGGCCTGGAGTGGCGGCAAATCGCCTGAATCGCGCGAATCGGGTACACTTCGCGCCTGTGAACACCATCCCTAAGGTCTGAATCGAGGATACCACCGTGGAAAAGAAGGCCGAGCTCTACGCCGGTAAAGCCAAGTCGGTTTACACCACCGACGAGGACGACAAGCTGATCCTGCACTTCCGCAACGACACCTCCGCCTTCGACGGCGAGAAGATGGAGCAGCTGGATCGCAAGGGGATGGTCAACAACAAGTTCAACGCCTTCATCATGAAGAAGCTGGAGGAGGCGGGGATCGAGACCCACGTCATTGAGCTGCTCGGTGATGACGAGGTGCTGGTGAAGAACCTGGAGATGATCCCGGTCGAGTGCGTGGTGCGCAACATCGCCGCCGGCTCCATCGTCCGTCGCCTCGGCGTGCAGGACGGCATGGACCTCAACCCACCCACCTTCGAGTTCTTCCTCAAGAACGACGCCCTGCACGACCCGATGATCAACGACTACCACATTCGCACCTTCGGCTGGGCCAGCGAGGATGAGATCGCCCGGATGAAGGAACTCACCTTCAAGGTGAACGAGGTGCTGACCCGGCTGTTCGCTGACGCCGGGATGCTGCTGGTGGACTACAAGCTGGAGTTCGGCCGCTACCAGGGGCGCATCGTCCTCGGCGACGAGTTCTCCCCCGACGGCTGCCGCCTGTGGGACGCCGACACCCGCGAGAAGCTGGATAAGGACCGCTTCCGCCAGGGTCTGGGCGGCGTGGTCGAGGCCTACGAGGAGGTGGCCCACCGCCTCGGTGTGAATCTGGACTAGCCGCCCTACACCCCCGTCAGACAAACACCGATAATGAATAGGGGCTTGGTCCGCTACTGACGCCCCTATTCGGTGCATATCCTCTTCGCATCAAGATTTGATGAAGGGGGGATGCATCGTGAATCGTCTATTGGCCAACCTGAGAATCCGCAGCAAGCTCTGGCTCGGCTTCGGCCTGCTGTTCCTCGTCCTCGGCGTGGTCGCCGTCAACGTGCTCTCCACCCTCAACGCCAGCCGCCAGGCCACCGAGAGCATCGTCTCCCGCATCCAGCCCACCCTGCTCAACGCCGAGAAGCTCAACGCCGAGCTGGAGGCCGCGGGTAAGGCGCTAGGTTTCTACCTCCTCAGCCACGAGGAGAGCCACCGCGACAGCTTCCTCAAGGAGCTGGCCCAGATCCGCAGGCTTCACGAGCAACTGAGTGCCCAGCCGCTGCTGGCCGATGAGCCCGAGCTGCGCGCCCAGGTACAGGCCCTGACGCCGTCGCTGACGCGCTTCATGGAGCTGGGCGAGGGGCTGCTGCCGCTGGCCGGTGACAATCAGGCCAACTTCCCCGCCTTCGCCTACTCCAGCGAGAACATCAACCCGCTGAGCCAGCAGATGCTGCAGCTGCTATCGCAGATGGTGATGGCCGAGGAGGGTGAGGAGCCCAGCGATCTCCGCCGTGAACTGCTGCTGCTGATCGGCGACATGCGCTACGCCTGGGTCAACGTCATGAGCGCCCTGCGCGGTTATCTCGCCTTCCGTTCGCCGCAGACCCTGGATGAGATCGCCATGTACCGCGAGATGCTGGAGGGGCGGCTGACGCGCATGCGCGAACTGGTCGAGGAGGGGGATATCCTCACCTTCGAGCAGGAGGACGCGCTGGAGCAGTTCCAGGAGGCCTACGCCGCCTTCGATGAGTATCTGCCGCAAATGGTGGAGATCCAGTCCTCCGAGCGCTGGCGCAGCGATGCCTGGAGCATCCGTAGCGAGATGGGACCGCTGATGGTCGAGCTGCACAAGGATATGGAGCGGCTGGAGGATGGGCTTTCCGAGTTGAGCGCCGACAGTGCCGAGGCGGTGCTGGCGGAGGCCGACAACAGCATCGTGGTGCTTGGCGTGATGCTGCTGGCCAATCTGCTGATCGGCGTCCTCGCCGCCTGGTTCCTCAGCCGTATCATCGCCGGTCCCATCGACGAGGCGGCGGCGGCGATGCGTGAGATCGCCGAGGGCGACGGTGACCTCACCGCCCGTCTCACCATCCGCGGTCGCGACGAGGTGGGCCACCTGTGCGAGGCCTTCAACGACTTCGTCGCCCAGATCCAGACCATCATCGGCCCGGTGGGGGCCTCCACCGACCAGCTCAATAACGCCGCCGAGCACATGAGCCAGGTGACCGCCGACGCCCAGCGCGGGGTGCAGCGCCAGCGCCAGGAGACCGCCCAGGTGGCCTCGGCGATGGAGCAGATGAGCGCCAGCGCCGGGCAGGTGGCGGCCAACGCCGAGGAGGCGGTCGCCGCCGCCCGTCGTGCCGATGAGGAGGCCGTCGAGGGACGCCGCGTGGTGGGGCATACCGTCGAGGTGATCGAGTCCCTGGCCGCCGAGGTGGAGCGTGCCGCCTCGGTGATCGTGCGCCTGGAGCAGGACAGCGAGCAGATCGGCGGGGTGCTGGATGTGATCCGCGACATCACCGAGCAGACCAACATGCTGGCGCTCAACGCCGCCATCGAGGCGGCCCGCGCCGGTGAGGCGGGCCGTGGCTTCGCGGTGGTGGCCGACGAGGTGCGCTCGCTGGCCTCGCGTACCCAGCAGTCCACCGCCGAGATCCAGGCGATGATTGAGAAGCTTCAGGGCGGCGCCCGCGAGGCGGCGGCGGTGATGGCCGAGGGGCGCGAGCAGGCCGGGCTCAGCGTCGAGGAGGCGCGCCGTGCCGGGGCCTCGCTTGAGGCCATCGCCGAGGCGGTCTCGGCGATCACCGCGATGAATGCCGGGATCGCCTCCGCCGCTGAGCAGCAGGGACAGGTGGCGCTGGAGCTCAACGGCAGCATCGAGGCGATCAGCCAGGTGGCCGAGCAGACCACCGTCGGCACCCAGCAGCTGGGCAGCGCCAGCAACCAGCTGATCAGCCTCTCCGGCGAGCTGCGCGGACTGGTCGGACGCTTCAAGACCTAGAGCCCGCCAGGCCCCCGGCAACGGGACGCCCCGGCCGCCTGCGCGGTCGGGGCGTTTTGCGTTATGATGGTCCGCTTAGGGAAGAGCGTATAATAAAAATGCATAACTTATTGATAAAAATACTATTTATTCTTTTTTTTCTGCCTCTCCAGCTGTTCGCCGCCAGCGGCGAGTACGCCTACGTCACGCTGCACGAGGGGCAGGTCGGGGTCGATGACTACTTCGACCACCAGCGCATGCCTGACGTGGTGCTGAGCCTGGTGCGCTGTGACGACGGCAGGCCCTGCCACTGGGAGATCCGCAACCAGTGGGGCGTGCTGCTCGCCGACTACCCCTACGAGGAGAAGTATGGCGTCTCGGCGCTGGCATCGGCCCGCTACCGGGAGCGGGCCTACCTGCTGATTGAGCGCCGCTACGCCTGTCACGACGATTCCACCGGCTGCAGCCAGCGGCTGTTGATCGATGACGAGGGCGATGCGCAGGGGCTGAGCGGCAGTGCCGTTGCCGCGATCAACGCCGCCCAGGCGGCGCAGATCCTCGTTGACGGCAGCTTCCTGCTGATCGATGGCGATGAGCTGCGGGTCATCGACCGCTGGGGCCAGCGGATGCGCGCCCGTCCCCTGGAGGTCGCAGTGGAGGCGGTGGTGATTGGCCACAACCCCGATGGCGCGCTGGCCTTTGCCGCCTACGATGCTGGGGGTGGGCTGTGGCTGGGTGGGGTCGATGCCTGGCGGCCGATGCCGCTGTCGCTGGCCCGCCACGGTGATCGCGACGGCATCCTCGCCGTCTATCCGCTAGACGATGGTCGTCGCGCGGCGGCCCTTTACCGCTACGTCAACGAGTATCACAAGGGGCTCTACCTGATGGTGGAGGAGGGCGAGCGTCTCCACGCCGGGGTGCTCTACAACTCCGGCGAGCGCAATATCGGTTTCGACCCCGAGATCCACGCCGAGGAGGGCGGGCAGCTGGTGGTCACCGCCCGCGATGGCCTGGACAACGGCTGGCGGCATATGAGCCTCCCCTTCGAGGAGGCCTTCGCCCTGCCGCAGTGGCCGCCGGGGCTGGAGGATCGCTTCCTGGACGAGAAGCCCGGCTCGCTGCATATGGGCTACGGCCTGCAACAGGTGAGCTGGTACGCCGACTCGCTGGTGGAGTTCAAGGGCAACACCTATCTGGATGTGGATTACCAGATTGGCGACAACCTCTTCCACAAGCTCTTCTTCGAGGGGCGGCTGTATGACCACCGCGTCGCCCTCAGTTACCTGCGCAACCAGGTGGATGAGCGGCTGGAGAGCGAGATCGACGCCAGCGGCGCGCCGCAACCGCTGAAGCGTTTCAGCGGCGAGGTCTCCAGTTACCTGGTCGGCAGCATCGACTTCGACGGGGTGCTGGACGACAACGAGTCGCTGCGGCTGATCTACGAGCAGGGCCATCTCAAGGGGCTGGCCGAGGTGAATCTCGGCACGGCCCGGCTCTATCAGCCCTTCGACAACCAATACCGCCGCTACGCCGTGCAGGCCATGGGCGAGCGGGGCTTCTACTGGGGGGGAGAGTTGCAGCAGTACCGCATGCCCTCGGCGGTCGGCTTCAGCGACAGCAACAACCAGTTGGTCTACGCCGGGTTCGAGCCGGACATGGCCCTGGACACCCTGATGGTCTACATGGGGCGCGACGAGATGGCCTACGCCAAGCGCTACCAGACCAATATCGCCCGCCCCTACTGGTCGTGGATGCTGGGGTTGGGCCTGGGCATGCCCGAGATCTCCTCCACCCTGGAGAACCGGGCCCTGGCGGCCACCGGTGCCAGCCGGGTGGAGGCCTTCCCGCTCTATTTCGCCCTCGGCGGCGAGCTGGAGGCGGGTTATCTCTGGCAGCGGCGTGCCCGCGGCCTTCAGGGGTTGGGTTATGCCGTCAATATCGG
>JBFFSW010000024.1:0-9999 GCA_041572195.1 Thiohalomonadaceae bacterium
CCCTCGGGCAGATCGGCGCGGCGGGTGTAGAGCCGCTCGCGCAGCGCCTCGGCCCCCAGCTCGATGAGCGGGGTGGGGTCGGCGCGCAGGTCGACGACGATGACGCTGTTGTGGTTGACCGGGTGCTGGGCCAGCGGTGCGATGACGGTGGTGCAGCCGTGCTCGCTGGTGTACATGCCGGAGGTGTGCAGCAGCGGCTTCATGGCCGCGATGTCGATCTGCTCGGAGACCTTGCGTTTGTCGCGCAGGGCGTAGAGATAGTCGTAGAGGCGCGGCTTTTTCTCTTTAATCAGCCGGGCCACGGCGATGGTGGCGCGCACGTCCACCAGGGCGTCGTGGGCGCCCACCTGCTCGATGCCGTTGGCGGCGGTGAAGCGCTCCAGGCGGAAGCTGGGGCGGCCGGTCTGCTCGTCGCGCGGCCATTGGATGCCCTCGGGGCGCAGGTCATGACAGCAGCGCAGCATGTCGATGATGTCCCAGCGGGAGTTGCCCTCACGCCATTCGCGGGCGTAGGGGTCGTAGAAATTCCGGTAAAGGGTGTAGCGACTGAACTCGTCGTCGAAGCGCAGGGTGTTGTAGCCCACCCCGCAGGTGCCAGGACGAGAAAGTTCGGCATGGACTTGACGGATGAACTCCGCCTCGATGAATCCCTCGGCCAGGGCCTTTTGCGGCGAGATACCGGTGATCAGGCTGGCCTCGGGATGGGGTAGTAGGTCGGCCGCCGGTTTAGCGTAGATATTGAGCGGTTCGCCGATCTCGTTCAGATCTTCATCGGTACGAATACCGGCGAACTGCAGCGGCCGGTCACTGCGCGGGTCAATGCCTGAGGTCTCATAGTCGTGCCAGTAGAGGGTGTTACTCATGCATCATCCCGCGCGGCGTGGCGATTAATAGCCGATATGCTGCTTGAAGGCGCGCACGGAGAGGGCGAAGGTGTCGATGAACTCACGCACCGCACCGACGCTGGCGCCACCCTCAAGGTCGAGGTCGGACTCGAGCACCGGGTCGTTCTCGTCGTCCAGGTAGGCGCGGCTGAAGCGCTTGCCCTTGTTCCACTCGTTCATCGCCTCCAGGCTGGAGGAAGCGCGCCAGCCGGCGTAGAGCTGCATGCTCTTGCCGGAGTGGAACAGGATCACCTTGTTGCCGCTCAGCTCGAAGCCGAAATCGCCGTCCTGCAGGTCGGTGTAATCACCGCCGGTGTAGACCTTGACGATGGCCTCGACCTCGGCGTTGCTCAGCTCCTTGATGACCTCGGCCGCCTGGCTGCTACCAACCATGGCGAAGCCGAGGAGCAGGACGTAGACCAGCTTATTGATGTGTTTCATTACTCTTCCCCTTTAAGTGAAATGGTGATGCTCTGGTTAATCACTGCGCGCGGCGCATGGCCTCTTCCATGGCACGCTCCAGCTCAGCGTCTGACATGCCGCTGCCGGAGGGCTTTTCTTCGTTGTAGCCGATGTGATCCCGGAAGGCCTTGACCGAGAGGGCGAAGGTGTCGATGAACTCACGCACCGCACCGATGCTGGCGCCGCCTTCGAGGTCCAGGTCAGACTCGACCACCGGGTCGTTATCATCGTCGAGGTAGGCGCGGCTGAAGCGCTTGCCCTTGTTCCACTCGTTCATCGACTCCAGACTGGAGGAGTGACGGAAACCGGCGTAAAGCTGCATGCTCTTGCCGGAGTGGAACAGAATCACCTTGGCGCCGGCCAGCTCGAAACCGAAGTCGCCGTCCTCCAGGTCGCTGTAGTTGCCGTTGGTGTAGACCGAAACGATGGTCTCCACCTCTTCGTTGCTGAGGGATTTGATTACCTCGGCCTGGGCGGCGCCGATCAGGCCGAAGGCCAGCAGCAGGGCGACGAGGGTGCGTTGGATGCTCTTCATTGGGTGTTCCTCTCCGTTGGTCGTTATTCGCGTTATGGGATTGGGACCCCGGCCGACTCGCCGGAGTTCCCCTTTGCCGGGGTGATGCGCAGACCGTCGAGCAGGGCCTGCATGTCGCGGCGCATTACCGGGTATTCACGGCTGGGACTGAGGGTGAGCAACTGCAGCGTCCCCTCGGCACCGGCCCAGTAATAGTTGTAATAGTTGAAGGCGACCCCCTCGGCCACCCCCTCGAAGCGCAGAACCGCCACCCGCGCCCGACCCAGGCGGCGGTCCGCCTCGAAGGTGAGGCGGAAATCCTCCAGGGTGGCGCGCGCGGCGCTCACCGCGTGATCCTTGAGCTGGTCCAGGTCCGGGCCGGGCGGACCGAGCAGCAACAGGGCGTGGGCATCGCCGTCGCGGTGGCGCAGCTCGAACATCGCCTCGGTGTTGTCGGGTGTCTCCGCCCGCAGCCAGCGCTCACCCAGATAGGTGAGCGTGAAGAAGGGACCCTTGATGGTTTCGACCGGATGGGCGTTTTCGGCGCGCGCGCCGACCGCACCCAGTAGGGCGCAGAGTAGCAGCAATAACGGTACTACAGGGTGGCGAGACGCCATCCATCCTCTCCAAAGCGTGAATTTCTTGATTGTTATCGGCCTAACATAACAGCGGAGCCAGCTTAGGTCTATTCAGCGCGTGGTAGCAGCTGGGAGATGGCGGCGGCGGCGAGCAGGAAGGCGCTGGAGAACCACAGGCACCCCTCCAGCCCGTAGGTTTGGTAGCCCCAGCCGGAGACCAGGGTGCCGGTGAGCCGCCCGGCGGCATTGGCCATGTAGTAGAAGCCGACGTTGACCGCCACCCCGTCGTGGTCGGAGTAGGCGAGGATGAGATAGGAGTGCAGCGCCGAGTTGAGGGCGAAGATGAGGCCGAAGAGGGCCAGACCGGCGATCAGCAGAGTCGTGGTGTGGGCACCCCCCACCTCCAGCATCAGGGCGATGGCGGCGCAGCTGAGCGCCAGCGCCAGGGCGCCGTTACGGGCGGCCATCTCGGGGATGGAGCCGCCCCGGCGTAGCAGCCGTGGCGCCAGCGCCTGCACCACCCCGTAACCGATCACCCACAGGGCGAGCATCGCCCCCACCGCGCCGTGGCCCCAGCCCGCCTCGGCGGCCAGGAACACCGGCAGGGCGACCACGAACCAGGCGTCACGCGAGCCGAAGAGAAAGAAGCGCGCCGCCGACAGGCGGTTGATGGCCGGGCTGCGCGAGAGCAGCTGGGTGACCCTGGCCTTCTTGCGGCTGATCCCCAGCCCCCGCGGCAGCAGCGGCAGGCTGCCCAGCAGCACCAGCCCCAGCACTCCGGCGAGGGCGAACAGCGCCCCCTGGAAGCCGAGCAAGCCCAGCAGCAGGCCGCCGAGGAAGAAACCGGCCCCCTTGAGGGCGTTCTTCGAGCCGGTCAGCAGCGCCACCCAGCGGAATAGCGCGCCGCCCTCGTCGGGGGCCATCAGCTTGACCCCCGCCTTGGCGCTCATCTTGTTCAGGTCCTTGGCGATGCCGGAGAGGGCCTGGGCCGCCATCACGTAGGCCACCGACAGCAGCGAGGGGTCCACCGTCAGCATCAGCAGGGCGCCGATCTGCAGCCCCAGGCCGGTGTGCAGGGTGAGATTGAGCCCCAAACGCGAGCCTAGCCAGCCGCCGAAGAGGTTGGTGACGATGCCGAAGAACTCGTAGAAGAGAAACAGCGAGGCGATGGCCAGCGGCGTGTAGCCCAGCTGGTGGAAGTGCAGCACCACCAGCATGCGCAGGGCGCCGTCGGTGAGGGTGAAGGCCCAGTAGGCGAGGGTGATCAGCAGGTAGTTGCGCAAGCTCTAGAAGCCGCCCTCGGTCGGCAGCTCCGCCTCCAGCCAATCCTGGAAACGCATGTCCACCGCGTGGACGTTTTCGAAGCCCAGCCGTTGCAGGGTCTGTGCGCCCAGGGCCGAGCGTGAACCGCTCTTGCAGTAGATGTAGATGGGACGGGACTTGTCGTGGCCGCCCCCCTGGCGCTCGACGAAGGGCCAGATATTGAACTCGAGCATGCCGCGGGGGATGTTGATGGCCCCCTCGACGCGGCCGTCCAGCTCCAGCTCGTTGGGCTCGCGGATGTCGACCACCAGCACCCCTTCGCCCTCTCGCGCCTCGACCAGGCGGGCCATCGGCACCATCTTTACCTCGGCCCTGGCCGCATCGACCAGGGCCTGAACCTCCGGTTGCAGGGCGCAGGCCGAGGCGGGCAGCAGGGCAATGAGTAGCAGGGCGCGGGTGATGAGCTTCTTCATGGGTAGACATCCCCTTCCAGATTTCTCAACTGGCGGTCATGGACCCGCGCCAGGGTGAGCTGCGCGGCGAAGGCGCCGATGAGCGCCAGGAACATATCCGACTGAGTATCCCAAACATAGCCCTGCATGCCGAGGAAGGCCTCGGCGGTACTGTCGGCGAGCACCGCCACCCACCACTCGATCAGCTCGTAGAAGGCGCTGATGGCCAGACAGACGCAGAGCACCAGGAAGAACAGCCAGCCGCCACGTTGCAGCGGCGAGCGGCGCAGCAGGATCTCGCGGGCGACGATGGCCGGGATGAAGCCCTGAGCCAGGTGGCCGAGCTTGTCGTAGTGGTTGCGCGAGAGTTCGAAGGCGTCGCGTATGGTGTTGAACAACGGCACCTCGGCATAGGTGTAGTGGGCGCCGATCATGAGGATGATGCTGTGTATCAGGATCAGCCAGTAGCTCAGCGGCGTGAGCGGGAAGCGGGCGCGGGTGGCCGCCATCAGCACCAGGGCGATGAGCGCCGGGGCCGCCTCCAGCACCCAGATGGTGGTGTCGTAGGGGTGCCAGGCGGACCAGATCAGCACGCCGAAGAAGATGCCGAGCCAGGCGAGGGTGGGGCGGTCGAGTTGGGGCATGTGATCCTCGTCACGAAAGTGTTCAACGGCAGTATATCGGCCGCGGACGGCTTTGCGTCAACCCCGCCTATGCTATATAGTTTGGGGGTTTTCGGGGGTCGCCCCGCATGTCTCTTACTTGTTGATTTCGGAATAAAAAATTATATGACTGAGCTGACTCCGCTGAGGGAACTGCCGCAGGAGAATATCTTTCGCGAGGGTGACGTGTTCGTGCTCTTCGGCGAGCTCTTCGGCCGCGGCTACGCCAACGGCCTGGTCGACGAGGCGCGCAAGGCGGGGATGACCATCGTCGGCATCACCGTCGGCCGTCGCGAGGAGGACCACTCCCTGCGCCCGCTCACCGACGAGGAGCTGGCCGAGGCCGAGGCCAACCTGGGCGGTCGCATCATCAACGTGCCGATGATGGCCGGTTTCGACCTGGACGCCCCCGAGGGCGAGCCCACCCCCACCGACCTGCTGGCCCTCATGACCATCAAGAACTGGCAGGATGAGAAGCTCGACTGGGCGCAGATCGAGCGCTGCCGCGAGGTGGGCGTCAAGCGCTTCAAGGACTCACTGGACCAGGTGGTGGCCGAGCTGGATGGGATGATCGCCGACGGCGCCAACGTCTACTTCGCCCACACCATGGCCGGCGGCATCCCCACGGTGAAGGTGTTCCTGGCCATCGCCAACCGCATCTACAAGGGGCGTGGCGCCCGTTTCATGTCCTCGCGCGCGCTGCTCGATTCCGACCTCGGCAAGCTGATCCTGATGAACTTCGACGAGGTCACCGCCAACAGCTTCCAGTACCTCATCGAGGGCACAGCCGCCCTGCGCGAGCGTCTGCAGTCGACGGGTGGCCAGGTGCGCTACAGCGCCTACGGCTATCACGGTACCGAGATCCTGCTCAACGGCGACTACGTCTGGCAGACCTACACCAACTACACCCAGGGCTACGCCAAGATGCGCCTGGAGCAACACGCCGAGGCGGCCTGGGAGAACGGGGTCAAGGCCACCGTCTTCAACTGCCCGGAGATCCGCACCAACTCCTCCGACATCTTCGTCGGCGTCGAACTCTCGCTCTTCCCGCTGCTCAAGGCACTGAAGAAGGAGGGTGGCGGCGAGTGGGCCGAGGCCCAGTGGCAGGCCTGTCGTGCGCTGCTCAATGACGACAGCTCGTTGGAGGAGCTGTTGCAGATGATCGTCGACTACAACGATCACGGCGTTATCACCGAGTTCCGCAACTACGAGGCCTGGCCGATGGACAACACCGAGGAGTTGGCCGAGGTGATGGTCGGTACCTCCGAGGGGATCACCGCCCTGCACAAGGAGCGCAAGGCGCTGGTCACCGACCACCTCAGCGCCCTGGTGCTGGAGGGTACCGGGCCGCTGATGTTCCACGAGATGTCCAAGCCCAGCGCCCCGGTGCTGTGGCTCAACCACGATATCATCGCCAAACAGCTCAACCTGATGCACAACTGAGTTGCTGGTACGGGAACGAAAAAAAGGCCGCTTTCGCGGCCTTTTTTGTTAGTCCAACCAGTGCTCCAGGTAATAGAGCATAAACCCCTCGGATGAACGGCTGGGGCCGATCACCTTGGCGGCGTAGCGCCGGTCCTCGGGGGCGGAGGCCTCCAGCGCGGCCTGCATATCCGGGTAAATTTCCACACAATTATCGGGGAAACGTTCGCGGGCGCGGCGTGGCGAGTAGACCACGGCGTAGCACTCCTTGACCAGGTCGGTGTCGCTGTCTCTGGGGGGCTTGGGCATGACGTTCGGGTTTGATTGGCAAGCGCCCAGCTTAACCGATTGTCGTATACTGGACCAGTTAGCCGACGATGAGTCCAGGGGGCATCCATGGGTTTGAGGGTCAAACTGCTTTTACCGCTGCTCGGGATACTCCTCGGCTTTATCGTCTTCCTGCGCCTAGTCTGGGCACCGCAGTTCCTGCAGTACGAACATGACGCCACGCTCAAGGAGCTCGACAGCCTGGTTCTCAGCGTCGAGGGGGCGCTGGTCTCGCACCTGGTCAGCAACGACCTGGCTGAACTCTATTCCCATCTTGACTACCTGATGGAGCTGCATGGCGAGGAGTGGCGCCAGCTGCAGCTTTACAATGCCGATGGCCAACGCCTCTATCCCCTGACCCCGATCGAGGTTATCGGCGAACATGAGCATCACCAGCAGGAGCTGACCTATCCACTGCGCCTTGGCGGTGAACTAGTCGGTGAGCTGCGTATCTTTTTCGACCTGGAAGATCGCCGCCTGTTGGCCCTGGAACGCCTAAGGACGCTGGAGCTTAGCCTGGTGGTGATCATCCTTATCGGCGTGTTGCTGACCAGCCTGATCCAGGACTTCTTCATCCGCCGACCATTGATGCGCTTGCGTAGTGCTGTGCAGGCGATGGAGAGCGGCGATGATAGCGCGGCGATCAGCATCGAGGGCAACGATGAGGTGGGGGAGCTGGGGCGAAGCTTCGTGCACATGCGTGAACGGATCATTCACCACACCCGTGAACTGGAGAGCTCGCGCGTGCAGGCGGAGCAGGCCTCGAAGGCCAAGAGTGAGTTCCTGGCGGCGATGAGCCACGAGATCCGCACCCCCATGAACGGCGTTCTGGGCGTCGCCCAGCTGCTCGGCGAGACCCCCCTCGACGAGGAACAGCGCGGCTACGTCAGCACCATCAACCAGTCCGGTCAGGCGCTGTTGACGGTGATTAACGACATCCTCGATTTCTCCAAGGTCGAGGCTGGGCGTCTGGAACTGGAGCGTTATCGTTTCGACCTGAATGAGGTCGCCCACGAACTGGTGCGACTGATGGGCTACGAGGCCGTAGAGAAGGGGGTCGAGCTGCGCTATACGTATCAACCGGATCTGCACCGCTACTACCTCGGCGACGGTGCGCGCCTGCGTCAGGTACTGCTCAACCTGCTGGGCAACGCCCTCAAGTTCACCGAGCGGGGCTGGGTGGCCCTGCGTGTCGGCGAGACGTCGTCGGCGGATGGGCGCCAACGTCTGCGCATTGAGGTGGAGGATAGCGGGATTGGTATCCCCGCCGAGAGCCTGGCCTCGCTCTTCTCCTCCTTTACCCAGGCGGATCGTTCCACCACCCGGCGCTACGGCGGCACCGGCCTGGGTCTGTCTATCAGCAAGCGCATCGTCGAACTGATGGGTGGCGAGATTGGGGTCGAGAGCGTCGAGGGCAGGGGCTCCACCTTCTGGGTGACGCTGGATCTGGAGCGGGCGGAGGCGCCGCCCTCATCGCAGGCCCCCACCACCGCCTCGGGCGTGACCGACCCTGGCGAGCGCGGGGCGCTGCACGTGCTGGTGGTCGAGGACGTGGCGGTCAACCAGAAGATCGCCAAAAAGATGCTGGAGAAGAGCGGCGTGGAGGTGGATATCGCCGCCAACGGCGAGGAGGCGCTGGAGTGCGCGCGGCGGCGGCGCTACGACCTGATCTTCATGGACTGCCACATGCCGGTGATGGATGGCTACCAGGCCACCCGTGGGCTGCGTGAGCTGGAGGCGGAGCAGTCGCGGCCGCGTACCCCCATCGTCGCCCTCACCGCCGATGTGATCGAAGAGGACAAGCGCCGCTGCTACGACTCGGGTATGGACGATGTCCTGCACAAGCCCTACAAATGGAAGGAGCTGGAGGCCAAGCTGCTGCAGTGGACCTCGGGTGAGAATAACCAATGAAACAATTCCGACACCCCTGGTTACCTTTGCTAATGATTCTGGCGGTGGCCGGTTCGCTTTCCCTCTCGATCTACTACAGTTACAGCCTGGCCGAGCGTATGGTTGAGCGCTATACGCCGCTGATCGACGCCACCATGGAACTGAAGCTGGAGGCGACCACCGCACACCTCTGGTTCGAGGAGATCCTCAGCGAGGACCGTGATGCAACCATGGAGGAGGTGCGCCGCCACCTGTCCCTGGCGGAATGGTATGCCGATGCGATGTTGCACGGTGGCGTCAATGAAGAGGGACGCTTCATCCCCCTGGAGGACAGCGCACTGCGCATACATATCAGGCAAGTACGTGAGCGTCTGCTTAAGTTCAGTGTGCTGATGGACGAGCGCTGGGAGTACAGCCTGGATGCCGGGCCGGGTAGCCACTACGACGGTGAGTTCGATCAGGTGTTCGCCGAGTTCATCGAAGAGGCAGACCTGGTGGAGACACGCCTGCAGCAGCTCACCGCTGGGGCGATGGTGGAGTTTCGCAATACCCAGTTGGCGCTGCTGCTGATCACGGTGCTGACCTCCACTGGAATGCTCTATTCGCTGATCGCCTACAACCGCCGCCGTCATGAACAGGTGGTGGTGATGGACGCGGCCAATCGTGAACTGCGTACCGAGATGGAGCTGCGCAAGCGGGCTGAGGAGGTACTCAAGCGTCAGGCCAGTACCGATATGCTTACCGGGCTTTTCAATCGACGCCACATGAGTGACCTGCTGCACCAGGAGATTGCCCGCGGCAAACGTTATGGCACTTCCCTCTCGGTGGTGATGTTAGATATCGATCACTTCAAGAAGATTAACGATGTCTATGGTCACGACCAGGGCGATGAGGTACTGAAAGGTGTGGCGAAACGGATGGTTGAGGCCCTGCGAGAAAACGACCGCTTTGCCCGTTGGGGCGGTGAGGAGTTTTTGATCTTGCTGCCCGGTACGCAGATGGATGGTGCGTTAGAACTGGCCGAACGCTGCCGTGAGCTGTTCTGCGCCGAGCCCTTTGATGAGGTGGGCTCGGTCAGCGCCAGCTTCGGCGTCGCCCTCTACGACGGCGCCGAGTCCATGCGCGAGCTATTGCAGCGTGCCGATGCCGCCCTCTATCGTGCCAAGGCGGCGGGGCGTAACCGCGTGGAGGCGGCCTAGCCCTTTCTCCTCTCCATCTCCAACACCACCTGGGTCATCCCCAGGACGCTGTCGGGATTGAGAGAGATGGAGTCGATGCCGTGCTCCACCAGCCACTCGGTGATCTCCGGGAAGTCGGAGGGGGCCTGCCCACAGATCCCCACGTACTTGCCGTGGCGGTGGCAGGCATCAATGGCGATCTCCATCAGCTTCAGCACCGCCGGGTTGCGTTCGTCGATGCCGGTCACCAGCCCCGAGTCGCGGTCCACGCCCAGGGTGAGATGGGTGAGGTCGTTGGAGCCGATGGAGAAGCCGTCGAAGTGCTCCAGGAAGTCGTCGGCCAGCAGGGCGTTGGCCGGGATCTCGC
>JBFFSW010000025.1:0-9943 GCA_041572195.1 Thiohalomonadaceae bacterium
GCCGACAGCGTGGGGGCGGCGGCCAGCGCCAGCAGCGACAGCAGCAGCGACAGGGGGCGTTTGAACATCTCTCTCTCCTTGAACCGTGGGGCTTTATTATCGTTCCCAGCATACCCCAGCCGCTCCCCCGGTACAGCCCCTATTCGATGCGGCAGGCCTCGTCGAAATCGAGCCGCGGCCCGCGCGGGTAAAGCGAATCGGGGTCGCCGTAGCCCAGGGCACAGATGAAGTTGACCTTGACCGAACCGTCGGGGAAAAAGGCCCGCTCCAGCGCCCCGGTGTCGAAGCCGGACATGGGGCCGCAATCCAGCCCCAGGGCGCGGGCGGCGAGCATCAGGTAGGCCCCCTGCAGCGAGCTGTTGCGAAAGGCGGTCTCGGCGATCTTCTCCGGCTTGCCCTCGAACCAGCTGCGCGCGTCGGTGTGCGGGAAGAGCTTGGGCAGCTGCTCATGGAAGGCCATGTCCATGCCGATGATGGCCACCACCGGCGCGCTCATGGACTTGGCGACGTTGCCCTCGTCCAGGCAGGGTTTGAGGCGCGCCTTGGCCTCCTCGCCCTTGACGAAGACGATGCGCGCCGGGCAGCTGTTGGCGCTGGTCGGCCCCATGCGCATCAGGTCGTAGAGCTCGTGCAGCAGGGCATCGCTCACCTCGCGCCCCTGCCAGCCGTTGTAGCTGCGCGCCTCCAGAAACAGGGTATCCAGGGCCTCATCGGAGAGGGTTCGACTCATGGGCTGTTCTCCTCGCTTGCGGTGGCGTTGTCTCTATCCAGATTGGGGGCGGCTGCTCCCAGCTTCAAGCAGGGGCAGGCCAGCAGCGCCCCACCCAGTCCCGAGAGCAGGTTGGTGAGCACGTCGCGCCAGTCCCCCACCCGGTAGGGGAGCAGCCCCTGCAAGCCCTCATCGAGCAGCGCCACGGCCAGCACAGCAAAGGCCGCGCGGGCCACCCCCAGGCTGCTCAGCGAAAGATAGCCGAAGAGACCGAAGAGCAGCAGGTGCAGTCGCTCCTCGGCCTGCGGCAGCCACTCGGGCAACCAGAGGAAGAGCGGGACGAGCCACAGCAGGTGCAACAACGCCTGCGGGCCGTGGCTTCGCCACAGGCGCCACAGCGCCACCAACGCCAGCGCCGCCAGTACCACCCCCAGCACGCCCCCCAGATTACCGCGGCCGATCAGCTCGCGCAGTGGCGCGAGCAGGTCACGGCCGAAGAGCGAGGCGAGAGGGATGGCGGCCAGCGCCATCAGCCAGGGACGTAGCGTGGATGTGGGGGTGGGATTGCGCATAAGCCCACTATATCAATAGGGCTGTTTAGGGAGAACCATCCCGCGCTGGACAGCACCCCGGCCCGCGGCCATCATGGCCGCCATGCAGGATAAGCTCAGCCCCCGTCTACACATCCCCCCGCCGCGCGACGAGGCGGAGTTGCTGCGCCGCGCCGAGGCCATCGCCGGGCTCAGCCTCGGCCGCCTGGCCGAGACCCTGGGGGTGGAGGTGCCCGCCGACCTGCGCCGCCGCAAGGGCTGGGTGGGGGCGCTGCTGGAGGCGGCGCTGGGGGCCGATGCCGCCTCCCTGGCCGAGCCGGACTTTCGCGCCATCGGCGTGGAGCTGAAGTCGCTGCCGCTGGATGCCCAGGGGCGGCCGCGCGAGTCCACCTACGTCTGTACCGTGCCGCTGGATCGGGTCTGCTCCGAGCGCTGGGAGGAGAGCTGGCTGCGGCGCAAGCTCGCCCGGGTGCTGTGGCTGCCGGTGGAGGCTGAGCCTGAAATCCCCCTGGCCGAGCGGCGCATCGGCAACGCCCTGCTCTGGAGTCCCAGCGATGAGCAGGCGGCGCTGCTGCGAAGGGATTGGGAGGAGTTGATGGAGGCACTCTGTCTGCGCGGGCCGGGCCAGCTCACCGCGCGCATGGGTCAGATGTTGCAGGTGCGGCCCAAGGCGGCCCACTCGCGGGTGCTGGCCCCGGCGGTGGATGATGAGGGGGCACCGACCCAGAGCAATCCGCGCGGCTTCTACCTGCGCCCGGCCTTCACCCGGAGCCTGCTTGAGGCTCTTTAACCCAGCGCAGAGCCGCGCTGGAACATCACCCGCAGGCGGTAGTCGACGTAGCCCTCCAGCACCTCGCGGTTGTCGCTGAGGAACTCCTCGAACTGAAAGCCCAGGCGGTATAGCCCCTCAGCGGCCTCCAGTACCACATGCGCCACCCGCGCGCGCACCCACACCGGCACATGCTCATCTCCGTTCATGTCACGGATGTTGAACATCAGCTCGAAGCTGTCGCCCAGATCGGCGGTGTGCTTGCAGAGGAGCTGCACGCCCCCCTTGGAGATATCGGAGGTCCAGGTGCTCACGTGGCGGCCGTCGCTGAGACGGATCCACGCCTTGCGGCGCAGGCGGACTCGGGGGTGTACGCGTCTTTCCATAATCGTTCGGCGGATAATGACTGACTGAATTGCTGGGGATTATCCGCGATAGCGCCCGGCCCTGTCTATAGCCGGCTAGAGTTCAGCGAGCAGCTGATCGAGCAGCGCGGAGTGTTCGTCACCCAGCGGCTCGAAGGCGAAGGCCAGCAGCAGGTGGGCGCCGTCGCGGTGGGCCGGGTCGTACTCCTGACGCAGTAGTCGCCCCGAGAGCATCAGCTCCTCGCCCTCGAACTCCAGCCCCAGGCGGGCATCGCTGCAGATGGCCAGACGGCCGTTGAGGGTGTCGGGGGCGCGCAGGCGGCAGCCGCGCCGGGAGAGGTCGATCAGCTCCAGTTGTTGCGGCTCGATCCCCTCCATCACCACCTTCACGCTACGCGCGGAGCTGGGCTGAACCCGTGGGTTGTGGCGCTGCTCCAGGTGGCTGGTGATACGCTGCACGGTGTCGCGTAGTTCGCGCTCGCTGAAGGGCTTGGCCAGCACCGCCGAGGCGCCGCCGCGCACGGCATCGGCGATCAGCTTGTCGCCCAGGGAGGAGGAGGTGACCACCACCGGGGTGAAGCGCCCCTCCTCGCGCCCGCGCAGCTCACGCAGCAGCTGCGCGCCGCCGGCCTCCCAGTCGCAGAAGAGCAGGTCGGGGGTGTTGAGATGCAGCCATTCGCGGGCCTCGTCGTTGCTGTCGTGATGCAGCAGGCTGGCGCCGCCGAGCAGCGGGCCGATGGCCGGGGCGATGAAGTCGAACACCTCCTCGTGTTCGACCACCTGTATCGTCAGTTCGCGTCGCATCCCTACTCCTCCCTGCTGGTGACGACTGGAGTATAACCCCTACTCCTGATAGTAGTAATCGTAGCGCTCGAGCAGCTCCTTCATGAAGCCCCAGGCCTCGCTGTAGGTCAGGCCGCTCTCGTCGGGGATGATGATCTTGATGTAGAGCCGCTTGGGGTGGCGCTTCTTCAGCTCGGCCAGGCGCTTCTCCAGCTCGGCCCGCTGCATGCGCCGATAGCCCTCGTCCCCCGGCTCCCGATACTGAATGCGATACACCGAACCGACCTTCTCGTAGCGCACCTCGACCACGTGCTTGCCGCGGGCGGTGCGCGCCGGGCGCACCAGCTTGTCGTACTTCTGCTTGAGGGTGTCGTACTCCCCCTGCAATTGATTCAACTGCTCGCCGCCCAGCTCCAGCTCGCGGCGCAGGCTGTCGATGGTCTCGGCCTGGCTGGCGGCCTGGGCCGCCGCCTCGGTCAGCTGCAACTCGTTGAGGGCCAGCTGCTGCTCGAAGGCGGTGCGCTGGCGCGTCTGCTCCTCCAGCGCCGCCTGCAGCTGCTGCTCCAGCTGTTTGCGACGCTCGGCGGCGGCGCTCTTTTCGGCCAGCAGGGCGGCGATACGCTCCTCGCGATCGGCCAGCATGCGGCCCTTGAGTTCGTCCGCCTCGGCCGCCTGCATCAGCTGCATGCGCAGCTCTGAGAGCTGGTGCTGGGCGTGGGCCAGCTGCTCCTCCAGGGTGGCATTGGTCTCGCGGGTGGAGCGGGCCAGCTCCGCGGCGCGGTGCTCCGCCTCCATGGTCTCGCGCAACTCGGCCACCAGCTCCCAGTTGCGCATGATCAGCACCACGCTGACGATCATGAAGATCATCATCACCACCATCATGATATCGGTGAAGGAGGGCCAGAAGCTCTCGTTACCGCCACCGCTTCCCTCGCTGGAGCCGCCGCCGTGGCGCAGGTCGACGAAGCCCTCGCGCATAACTAGCGCTCGCCCTCATCGGCGGCCGCGCCATCAGCATCAGGCAGGCGGAAGCCCTCGCGCAGCAGCCCCTTGATGGCGTCGATATCCTCGCCCACCGGGCCGACCCGGCGATTGAGTTCGGCGGCCACCTCGTGCAGGCGCATGGCCGCGGCGCTGTTCTCCTCCTGGGCCTTGTGCATGCCCGCGGCCACCTCCTTCAGGCTCTGCACCAGCCCGGCCACGTCGTGCAGCAGGGTGTCGCTGCTGTGGCTGTAGCTGGGCAGCAGGTGGATGGCGGTGACCTGCTCGACGCCGCTGAGCAGGTGGGTCTGGGCGTCGGTCAGCTTGAGGTAGAAGTAGCCGTAGAAGAGGTAGCAAACGATGGCGGTGATGGTGGTGGAGAGCGCCGTGGACATGCCGTGGATCACCAGCCCCATGTTGCCCAGCTCATCGGCGTTGCTGAGCAGGTCAGAGGCCCCCACCAGGGCGATGGAGAGCGAGACGATGGTGCCGAAGACGCCGGTGAGGATGAGAATATTGTTGATGAACTTGGGGAAGCTCAGACGGGTGTGTTCGTTGGCCAGCAGCATCGAGGCCAGGGCGCTGTGGTTGATCGCCGCGTTGTCACGGGCCAGGCGCAGCACGGTGCTGTAGCGGCGGTGGATCAGGGTGTCGGCATCGATCTCGGCGGCCGGCTGGCTGAGCCCCGCCTCCAACGCCTCGACGAAGGCGGCCAGGGCCCGCTCCTCGCGCTGGTAGCGCCAGAGGATCCACACCAGCTTGAGCATGCCGAGCAGGAACAGGGCGGCGATGCTGCCGTTGATGATGAGTCCGGTGGAGGTCAGCTGGTTGCGGAAGTAGACCTCGCTGATGAACTCCAGGTTGAGCAGCGCCACGCCCAGTGCGGCGCCGAGCAGCAGCAACAGGCGCAGCAGGATGTGGCGGCTGAAGGCGGCGTTGAAGTCGATCATGTTCGTTGTTCCCTGGATGGCGCCCACTCAGCCGGGGTGGCCGCGGCGCAGGTGCATGCTGAGGTACTGATCCAGATAGGCATCCATGCGCTCTCGGCCGTCGCCCTTGAAGGTCTCGAAGCGGAAACCGATGCGATAGGCGCCGGCGGCGCCATCATAGACCACATGCATCACCTGCCCCTGCACCTGGATATTCTCGAAGCCCTCTTCGCCGATGCGCGGCAGGCTGAAGGCCAGCTGGAAGTGGTCGCCGGTGTCGGCATCATACTCGCTGATGAGCTGCATGCCCTGCTTGGAGATGTCCACGCTGCGCAGCGCCACACTCTGGCCGCTGCTCAAACGCAGCAGCACCTTGAGGCGCATCGGCAGGCGCGGGAATGCCCTTCTCTCTTGCATCGTTCCGTCTGGCTTGTGTGCTGTTCCAAACGGGCATTATATCGCGTCAGGAGGGGATATTCTCCTCCAGAAAACGCTGGTAGTTGTGGGCGCTGATGAGCTGGGTGCCGTCGCAGTTGAACTGCATGCGCACCAGGTCCTGCACCAGGCAGATGGAGGCCCCGCGCAGGTAGTAGTCGGGCATGTCGCGCAGTACCTTGAGGGTGGGCATGATCTCGGCGATGCGCTCGCGCTCCATCGGCTGCCACTCCACGGCGCGGCGCTCGGAGATGCGCCGCCAGTAGTCGGGCAGGCGGGCGAAGATGGGGCTGGCGCGTAGCCAGCGGTAGAGTTCGCGCATCGCCGCCACCTTCTCCTCGAAGGGGATGGCGGGGAAGTGGCGATCGACGTAGGCCGGGTCGAGGAAACGCTCGGCCGAGTGGGTCTCCTCGCGCAGCGGGTCGAAGATGGAGTTGGTACGGATCTCCACGCTGTTGAAGCCGATGTAGAGGCGATAGGTGGAGCGGTTGAGCAACAGCTCCTCCAGCTGCGGCTCGATCTCGGGGTAGATCTCATCCATGATGTTGCGATAGCGCTGGCGCATCATCGCCGTCTCGCGCATGGAGGGGTCGCCCTTGATACCGATCTGCAGGCTGCCGGAGGCCAGGCCGGTGGCGCTGACGATGCTCTCCTTGAGCACCAGCTCCTCCATCTGCTTGTCGTATTCGCTCTTCTCTTCGCTCATCGAGCCATTATCCACCGCAATCATGAAGCCCACGTGAAGGCGCGCGCCGCCACCCCAGCCACAGCAGCGCCGCCAGGGTGAGGCCGATCACCGGCAACACCCCCCAGTTGACCATGCGCCAGCCGAAATTGTACTGCAGCGCCCCGGCCGAAAGCGTGGCGATGCTCACGCAGCTGAAGACCAGGAAGTCGTTCAGCCCCTGCACCCGCGCCCGCTCCTCGGGGCGGTAGCTCTCGGTCAGCAGCGAGGTGGCGCCGACGAACAGGAAATTCCAGCCAATACCGAGCATGAACAGCGCACTCCAGTAGTGCCACAGGCTCTCGCCATAGAGATTGACCACCACGCAGGCGAGATTGAACAGGCCGCCGACGAACATCACCCGCAACACGCCAAAGCGGTCGATCAGGCGACCGGTGAAGAACGAGGGGGCGAACATGGCGAAGACATGCCACTGGATGACGAAGGCGGTATCGTCGAAGGCCAGCCCGCACACCTTCATCGCCAGCGGCGTGGCGGTCATCACCAGGGTCATGGTGGCATAGCCCAGGGCGCCGCAGAGCACCGCGACGATGAACACCGGCTGGGCGGCGATCTCACCCCAGGGGCGGCCCCGACCAAGCCCCTCTTCACCGCCCGCATGCGGCAGGCGGGCGGCGAGCAGGGCCAGGAAGGCGATGGCGTAGAGCACCAGCAGCATCGCGTAGCTGCCTGCGAAGTCCGCGCCGGGCAGCCAGTCGCGGCTGTGAGCGGCCAGCGCCGGGCCGATGAAGGCGGCCAGCAGGCCGCCCGCCAGCACGTAGGCGATGGCGCTGTTCTTGCGTTCGTCGGCCACCGACTCCAGCGCCGCAAAGCGGTAGTGCACGCCGAAGCCGTTGAAGATGCCGAACAGCAGCATCGCCGCGCAGAAACCGGCGAACCACCCCTGGCTAATGGACCAGGTGGCCAACAGCGCCCCGGCGGCCCCCGCCACCACCCCCAGCAGAAAGCCGGGGCGGCGACCGATGCGGCGCATCAGCAGCGAGGCAGGCAGGGTGGTGAGCATGGTGGCGAGGAACTGCAGCGCCAGCGGCAGGGTGGCCAGCGACTTATCCTCGGCCAGCGCCAGTCCCACCAGGGCGGAGCTGGTGATCACCAGCGAACCGGAGCTCATCAGCACCGCCTGGCAGAGCGAGAGCAGCCATATCGTGCGTCCCATCTGTTACCATCACCTCCGCAAAAAATATCATCAGGAGAATACACCCCCATGGCCCGCGTCACCGTCTACAGCACCGGCACCTGCCCCATCTGCGACAAGCTCAAGACCCTGCTCGCCAAGTGGTCCATCCCCTACAACGAGGTGCGGGTGGATATGGACCGTGACGGCCTCAAGGAGATGCTGGAGCTGACCAACCACGCCCGCAGCGTGCCCCAGGTGGCCATCGACGGGCGCTGGGTCGGCGGCTTCAGCGACATCACCGAGATGCACATGGACGGCGAGCTGGACACACTGATGGAAGAATAAAAAAACGGCGGCCCTGAGGCCGCCGTTTCTCATTACGCCGTTAGGGCGTAATCAGGCTTACTTGCTGCCTTCGGCCTGGGGGGCGGCGGGCGGAGCGAAGGGAGCCGGGGCACCGTAGGGCATCGGGGCGCCGTAGTACGGGGCCGGGGCGCCGTAACCGTAGGGGGCACCGTAGCCGCCACCGTAGTAGGGGTTGCCGTAACCGTAACCGTAGCCGTTGCCGTTGCCACGGCCGTTACCGCGACCGCTGAAGCTCATGCTGAAGTCGGTGTCACCCATCATGTCGCCCATGCCATTGCCCATGCCGTTGCCCCAGCCATTGCCGTTACCCCAGCCGTTGTTACCCCAGCCATTGTTGCCCCACGGACCCCACCAGGCGTTGGCGGACTGAGCGGTCAGAGCGGCGGAACCGGCGATGGCGATGATGGCGGCAGCCTTGACGAATTTCTTCATGGTAAATCCCTCCCATTGGATTACTGTGTTGTCTTACTGTGTAGTGTAAAAAGCGTTCAGGTCATTCTTATTATTGTGTGACGCAAGTCACAGATGACCCTGTGATTAGAACTTTAGTACGTTCTAATATTCCTGTCCACACCCTCGATCACTGATAGTTTTTATGCGCGAATAAGGGATGCTTATGAGACTCTACCTACTACGTCACGGCCAGGCCCTGGCCAAGGAGGAGGCCCCCGAGCGGCCCCTCTCCCCCGAGGGTGAGACGGAGGTCACGGCGATGGCCGAGGCCCTGGCCAGCCTCGGTATCGCCCCCGTGCGCATCCTCCACAGCGGCAAGCGCCGCGCCGAGCAGACCGCCGAGGCGGTGGCTAAGGCCCTGTCCCAGGGGCCCGCGGCTGAGCGAATGGACGGGCTCAAGCCGATGGACCCGGTGGCGTCACTGGCCAAGCGGATTGAGGGCTGGGATGGAGATAGCCTGATCGCCGGACACCTGCCGCAGCTGGAGGCGTTGGCCTCGCGACTGCTCTGCGGTGACGAGGGGGGCGTCGCGCTGAAGCTGGTGACCGCCGCCGCCTGCTGCCTGCGGCGTGAAAACGGGCGCTGGGAGTTGGAGTGGCTGCTGGGGCCGAAACAACTACGCCGATAGGGACTCGGAGGCGGCCCCCAGCAACGCATCTACATCCCCCACCGGCATCGGTCGGTGGTAGTAGAAGCCCTGAGCCAGCTCACAGCCCAGCTCCCGCAACACCCGGCTCTGCTCCTCGGTCTCCACCCCCTCGACTACGGCCTGGAGGTTCATCTCGCGGCAGAGGGTGATGATCGCCTTGAGGATGGGGAGGCTGCTGCCCCCCTCCTCCAGGTCGAGGATGAAGCTGCGATCGATCTTCAGGGTGTTGATGGGCAGCTGGCGCAGGTAGTTGAAGGAGGAGTAGCCGGTGCCGAAGTCGTCCAGGGCCAGGGAGATGCCGTTCTCGCGCAACCCCTGCAGGCGCTTGACCGCGCTATCGATATCACCGAGGAAGACCTGCTCGGTCACCTCCACCTCCAGCAGCGAGGCATCGAAGTGGCTGGCCTCCATGCGCCCGCACACCCGGGTGCAAAAGGCATGGTCGGCGAACTGGCGGGCGGAGACGTTGACCGCCACCGGCACCGCCACCCCCTGGCGCTGCCAGCGCGAGAGGTCGTTGAACACCTGATCGAACACCTGCTCACCCAGCCCCAGCACCTGGCCGGTCTCCTCGGCCACCGGGATGAAATCGTTGGGCGAGATCAGCCCCTCCTCCGGGTGGCGCCAGCGTGCCAGCGCCTCCAGGCCGACGATACGGCCGCTGCTCATCTCCACCTTGGGCTGGTAGTAAACCTCGAACTCACGCTTCTCCAGCGCCTTGTAGAGCTTGTGCTCGGTGGTGACGAAGCGGGTCGCCTCGTGGCGCAGGTGGCTGCTGTAGACCTGCACCTTGCCCGCGGTGGGGCTCTTGGTCTTGTACATCGCCAGGTCGGCGTTGCGCACCAGCTCATCGGGGTTCTGGCCGTCCTCGGGGTAGAAGCTAATGCCGATGCTGCCGGAGACGAACAGCTCCACCCAATCCAGCTCCATCGGCTGCTCGATGCGCTCCAGCAGGCGCAGCGCCAGCTCCGCCGCCTCGTCCACGTCACCCAGGCGCGGGAACAGCAGCACGAACTCATCACCGCCGATGCGACCGACGGTGCACTCCCGCTCGCAGCCCGCGCCGATGCGCTCGGCGATCTGCACCAGCA
>JBFFSW010000026.1:0-9917 GCA_041572195.1 Thiohalomonadaceae bacterium
GACATGAACGAGATGTACTTCGAGCTCATCAGAGGCATCGAGAAAGGCCCCGACGGCTACATGGCCCTCGGCGAACTGGGCAACCTCTACATGAGCCGTGGCCGTATGCCCGAGGCCGCACTTGCCTACCTGAAGGCCTCCGAAGGGCTGAGGGCCGCCGGTCACCTGGAGGCCATCTGGCCAATGCTGCCGGTGATCGAACAGCAACTGCCGCAGCAGGGCTACACCCTGCGCCGTGAATTACTGGGCGGCCCCCAACCCGCCACCCCCTAAACTATCAAGGCACCGACTATGACCAGCAAAACCCCCAGCGACAGTGACAAGGGCAACATCGACAATGTCACCCCCTTCAAGGATCGGCGAGCCAGCCCTGACTTCGACAGCGAGATCTACATGGAGCGCCTGGCGAACACCTTCGAGAGCAGCGCTCACCGTTGGGAGATCATCGTCTACCCCTCGCTGCTGGCCTTCGTGGTACTCGCCGGTATCGGCTTCTTTCTGGTCTACAGCCTGACCAAGGATGTTGCCTCGCTGGCGCGCAACGTCAATCTGCTGACCCAGAGCATGAACGGGGTGGTGGTCTCCATGAGCGACATCGCCGTACACATGAAGGGCATCAGCACCGACGTCAACCAGATGTCCTACCAGATGAACCATCTGGAGCCGATGCGCATGAGCATGGAGAACATGAGCGCATCCACCCACGGCATGGCCATGAGCACCGACGCCATGCGCCAGCACATGGGCGCGCTGAACTACAACGTCGGCAAGCCGATGAGCATGTTCAACAGCTTCATGCCCTGGTAAGAGGACGATGAGCATGTTCGGCCCCGATGCCGTTATCGAAAATCGACTGCAGAGCCTTGAGGGGCACCTGCGGCAGGAAAACCCGGTACTGCTGGCGACAGTCAAAAGCTTTCGCGAGCTGGACAAGGTGGGCTATCGCACCGGCCTGCTGAAACAGACCCAGAGCTACGCCACCCTGATCCCCTGGTGGCCACTGATCTCGGTGCTCGGTACCTTCTCCTCAGGTAAGTCCACCTTCATCAACCACTACCTGGGGCACCCGCTGCAAAGCACCGGCAACCAGGCCGTGGACGACAAGTTCACGGTCATCTGCCACAGCCGCGAGGGGCAGGTGCACGTGCTCCCCGGCCTGGCACTGGACGCCGACCCGCGCTTCCCCTTCTACCAGATCAGCGAGGAGATCGAGAAGGTGGCCGAGGGGGAGGGGAGACGCATCGACGCCTACCTGCAACTCAAGACCAGCGCCAGTCTGGCACTGCGCGGCAAGATCCTGATCGACTCCCCCGGGTTCGACGCCGACGCGCAGCGCACCTCCACCCTGCGCATCACCGAACACATCATCGACCTCTCCGACCTGGTGCTGGTCTTCTTCGACGCCCGCCACCCGGAGCCGGGTGCGATGCAGGACACCCTGGAGCACCTGGTCGCCGGTAGCATCAAGCGTGCTGACTCCAGCAAGTTTCTTTACATCCTCAACCAGATCGACACCACCGCCCGCGAGGACAACCCGGAGGAGGTGTTCGGCGCCTGGCAGCGCTCGCTGGCGCAGAAAGGGCTGAGCGCCGGGCGCTTCTACACCATCTATAACCCCGACGCCGCCGTCCCCATCGAGGACGAGAACCTGCGCCGCCGCTTTGAGGGCAAGCGCGATGCCGATCTGGCCGACATCCACCAGCGTATCCACCAGGTGGAGGTGGAGCGCGCCTACCGCATCGTCGGTGCCCTGGAGAAGATCGCCCGCGACATCGAGGAGCGCCAGCTGCCGCTGCTGCGCGAGGCCCTTGCTCGCTGGAGAAGACGTACCCTTACCCTTGATGGGGTCTTTTTTGGCATGTTCACGCTTTTGCTGTTAGGCTTAAGCGTAAAACTGGATTACTGGAATGGCCTCGCCTTCGCCGCCCCTTGGTGGCCCGAGCTGAAGGAGAGTCCCAACCTGATGCTGGGGATAGGCGCCGGAGCCATCGGAATCGGCACCTACATCCACCACTGGTTGCGAAGCTTCTCGGCACGGCGCGTCAATCGCTGGCTGGAGGCCCAGGGCAGGGACAGCGCCGATCGTTCAAGCCTCGTCTCCGCATTCTCCAGAAGCACACGCTTCTGGCGTAGTATATTCAGTCAGCAGCCGGCGGGCTGGGGGCGCGGAGCCCGTAAACGCATCGCCCGCGTGGTCAACGATACCGACCGATACGTGCAGGCTCTGAATGACAATTTCGCCAATCCCGCCGGAACCACCAGCGGCGCGATTGAACAGACCGTCTCCAACAAGCGTGGCCAGGATGCCGCCAGGAGTAGAGAAGCGATGAACGAAGGAACGGGGCCCAACGAGGCCGAGGGGGGCCGCCAGGAGGCGGCAATTGACTCAAATACCGATAATGACAAATAGCCCTATGATTAACGTACTCTTGGTCGACGATCATGAACTGGTTCGCACGGGGATCAAGCGTCTCCTCGACGATGTTCAGGACATCAAGGTCATGGCGGAGGCGTCCAGCGGGGAGGATGCCATCACCATGGTTCGGGACAACCGCCCTGACGTGGTGCTGATGGATGTCAGCATGCCCGGCATCGGTGGTCTGGAGGCGACCCGTCGCCTGCTGACCATGGACCCGGAGCTGCCGGTGATTATCGTCACCGTGCACACCGACGACCCCTTCCCCAGCCGCCTGCTGCAAGCCGGCGCCGTGGGTTACCTCTCCAAGGGCACCAGCGTCGACGAGATGGTGCAGGCGATTCAGGACGTCTACGAGGGCAAGCGCTACATCAGCCCCGAGATCGCCCAGAAGCTAGCCCTCTCCATGCTGCCCGGCAACGACGCCTCGCCCTTCGACAAGCTCTCCCAGCGCGAACTGCAGGTGCTCTACATGCTGATCCAGGGCGACAAGGTGCAGACCATCTCCGACAAGCTCTGCCTGAGCCCGAAGACCGTCAGCACCTATCGCTCGCGCCTGTTCGATAAGCTGGGCGTGCGCAACGACGCCGAGCTGACCCGCCTGGCGATGCGCTACGGCATGCTCGACGGCATGACCTGAGCTTAGCTCGCCCACGGGCCTGATCGCGTCGGGGTTGCCCCGGCGCGGTTGCGCTCGTCACCCCTGCCGCTATACTCGTCGCGATGAGCGACAGCCCCAGCCCGCCCTTCGATCACAAGGCCTTCCTCGCCACCCTCACCAGCCGTCCCGGCGTCTATCGCATGCTCGATGAGCAGGGCGAGGTCATCTACGTGGGCAAGGCGCGCAACCTCAAGCGCCGCGTCTCCAGCTACTTCAGCCGCGCCGATCAGGCCCCCAAGACCCGGGTCATGGTCAGTCGCATCCGCGGCATCGAGGTGACCGTCACCCGTACCGAGGCCGAGGCGCTGCTGCTGGAGAACAACCTCATCAAGGCGCTCAAGCCGCGCTACAACGTGCTGCTGCGCGACGACAAGAGCTACCCCTACATCTTCCTCTCCAACGACGAGTTCCCACGCTTCGGTGTGCACCGCGGCAAGCGCAATAAAAAAGGCCGCTTTTTCGGCCCCTATCCCAGCGCCTCGGCAGTGCGTGAGAGCATGAATCTTCTGCAGAAGCTCTTCCCGGTGCGCCAGTGCGAGGATAGCTACTACCGCAACCGCTCGCGCCCCTGCCTGCAGTATCAGATCAAGCGCTGCTCGGCCCCCTGCGTCGGCCTCATCGACGCCGCGGCCTACGCCGAGGATGTACACCACGCGGTGCTCTTTCTACAGGGGCGTAGCTCCGAGGTGATCGACGCCCTGGTCGAACGCATGGAGGGCGCCTCCGCCGCCCTGGAGTTCGAGCTGGCGGCCCGCTACCGTGACCAGATCGCCAGCCTGCGCCGAGTGCAGGAACAGCAGTACGTGGAGGGCGGTGGTGGCGACCTGGATGTGATCGGCGTGGGGCGCCGCGGCGGGCTCAGCTGCATCCAGCTCTTCTTCATCCGCGGCGGACGCAATCTGGGCAACAAGGCCTTCTTCCCCAGTGGTGAGGGAGAGGCGGACGAGGCCGCGCTACTGGCCGCCTTCCTCGGCCAGTACTACCTGGGCGGCGACGGCCAGGCGGACCGCCCCATCCCCTCCGAGATCCTGCTCAGCCACGAACCCGAGGACGCCGAGGTGCTGCAACAGCTGCTGGGCGAGGCGGGCGGGCGCAAGGTCAAACTCAGCCACCGCCTGCGCGGCGAGCGCGCCCGCTGGATGGATATGGCCCGCGGCAACGTCGATCAGGCGATCACCGCCCGGCTGCTGCACAAGGCCAATCTACAGGCCCGCTTCGATGCGCTACAGGAGGCGCTGGGGCTGGAGGAGCCACCGCGACGCATCGAGTGTTTCGACATCAGCCACACCATGGGCGAGGCCACCGTCGCCTCCTGCGTGGTGTTCGATGGCAACGGCCCACTCAAGTCCGACTACCGCCGCTTCAACATCGAGGGGATCACCCCCGGCGACGATTATGCCGCCATGCGCCAGGCGCTGGAGCGACGCTTCCGCCGTCTCAAGGAGGGGGAGGGGAGCTTCCCCGACCTGCTGCTCATCGACGGCGGCAAGGGGCAGCTGGCTCAGGCTGAGGAGGTGCTGCGCGAGCTGCAGGTGGTTGAGGTGATCCTGGTCGGCGTGGCCAAGGGACCGAGCCGCAAGCCGGGGCTGGAGCAACTCTTCTTGTCGGCCACCGAGGCCCCCTTTATACTGCCTGCGGACTCCCCCGCGCTGCATCTTATCCAGCAGGTTCGCGACGAGGCCCACCGCTTTGCCATCACCGGACATCGTCAGCGCCGTGCTAAGGCGCGTCGTGAATCGCCGCTGGAGGCCATCGAAGGACTGGGCCCGAAGCGTCGCCAGGCGCTGCTGCGACAGTTCGGCGGCCTGCAGGAGGTGATGCGCGCGGGGGTCGAGGAGCTCTGCCGGGTCAAGGGGATCAGCCCCGTCCTGGCGCAACGAATCTATGACGCCTTTCACGGCGAGGAAGGATCGCGCTGATGCCGCTGAACATCCCCAACGTGCTCACCCTGCTGCGTATCTTCCTGATCCCGGTCTTCGTGCTCTTCTTCTACCTGCCGGTGGAGTGGTCGAAAACCGCCGCCGCGGTGGTCTTCGCCGTGGCCGCCTTCACCGACTGGCTGGACGGCTTCCTGGCCCGCCGCCTGGGTGAGGTCTCCAGCTTCGGCGCCTTCCTCGACCCGGTGGCCGACAAGCTGATCGTCGCCACCGCCCTGGTGCTGCTGGTGGGACAGAACCCCAGCGGCTATGCCGATATCGTCATGGCGCTGCCCGCCGCGGTGATCATCGGTCGCGAGATCACCATCTCCGCCCTGCGCGAGCGCATGGCAGAATTGGGCGAGCACGCCACCGTGGCGGTCAACTGGGTGGGCAAGGTGAAGACCAGCGCACAGCTGCTGGCGCTGGAGCTGCTTATCTTTCAACAGCCCTTCGCAGGCGTCTCCACCATCGGCCCCGGGGTGCTGTTGCTCTACATCGCCGCTGCGCTCACCCTCTGGTCCATGGTCATCTATCTGCGCGCCGCATGGCCGGTGTTGAGCAAAAAAAGTTGAATCAACTGTTGACATAAAACCTGCCGACGTTAGAATAGGCGGCGTTTTCGAGGCGGGAATAGCTCAGTTGGTAGAGCACAACCTTGCCAAGGTTGGGGTCGCGAGTTCGAATCTCGTTTCCCGCTCCAAACGACAAAAACCTCGACGGTTACGTCGGGGTTTTTTCAATTTCGGCTGGATGGCAGAGTGGCTATGCAGCGGATTGCAAATCCGTGTACCTCGGTTCGACTCCGGGTCCAGCCTCCAGATTAAAGCAGCACAAAAAAGGGCGCCGACGGCGCCCTTTTTTATTGGTATTCTCTGCGGATGCTCCACATCCACCACGGCAATCAGACTGAGTCGCTATTCGATGCGCTCGACACCCTGCTCGCGCAACCTCTGCCGTCCCCCCTGCAAAGTGAATGGATCGTCGTCCAGGAGCGCGGCATGGCGCGCTGGTTGTCGCAGGCCATCGCCCGTCGCCGGGGGATCGCCGCCAATATCGAATTCCCGCTGCCCGCCGCCTTCATCTGGCGCCTGATAGAGGGGCAGTTGGGCGAGCGGGGGCTGGCCGCCGGCTTCGACAGGGAGACCCTGCTGTGGCGGACCATGGCGCTGCTGCCCTCTCATGAGAAGCGGCCCGGCTTCGAGGCAATCACCCACTACCTGGCCTCGGGGGATGGTGATCTCAAACGCTACCAGCTCTCGCATCGCATCGCCGAACTCTTCGACCAGTACCTCATCTACCGACCGGATATGATCCGCCGCTGGGAGGCGGGCGAGGATGAGCAGTGGCAGGCCCAACTCTGGCGGGCGATGCGCGAACAGGCCGATGAGCCCCACTGGGCGGCGCTGCTCGATGCCTTCCACGACAGCCTCGACCGCGAGGGCTTTCGCGCCAGGGGCCTGCCCGAGCGCGTCAGCCTGTTCGCCGTCAGCTCGCTCTCACCGGGCTACATCGAGATGCTGGCGCTGATCGCCGGGCACATCGACCTGCACCTGTTCATCCTCAACCCCAGCATCAACTACTGGGGCGACATCGTCTGCGAACGCGAACTGGCGCGTCTGCGCGAGCGCTGGACCCGGGCCGGACGCGAGGATGTCAGCGAACTCTACCAGGTGGGCAATCCACTGCTCGCCTCCATGGGCCGCCCGGCGCGCGACTTCATCGACCTCTGGCAGGAGCATCACGCCGAGGAGTATGAGCACTTTGTCGAGACGCCGGGGGGGCGTGGCCTGCTGGGCGCATTGCAGGGCGACATCCTCCACCTGCAATCGCGCGGCGATGCCCTGGCGCCGCAACTCATCGATGAGGGCGACGCCTCCATCCGCGTGCACTCATGCCACGGGCCGATGCGCGAGGTGCAGGTGCTGCACGACAGCCTGCTGCGGCTGTTCGAGACCATCCCCGACCTGGGCCCGGATGCAATCATCGTCGCCGCCCCCGACATCGACGCCTACGCCCCCTACATCGAGGCGGTGTTCGGCTCGGCCCCGGCCGGGCGGCACATCCCCTACAGCGTCGGCGAGGGGAGCGCCGCCGGGCAGCCGCGGGTGGAGAGCCTGCTGGAGTGGCTGCTGTTGCCCGAGCAGCGCTTCGATGCGCCGACGGTGATGGCCTGGCTGGAGCTGCCCGCGCTGGCCCGGCGCCTCGGCCTGGAGGAGGCGGCGCTGGAGCGTATCCGCCAGTGGGTGGCCGAAAGCGGCATCCGCTGGGGGCTGGACGGCGCCCAGCGCGAGGCCCTGGGGCTGCCCGGCGGCGGAGAGAACAGCTGGACCTTCGGCCTGGACCGGCTGCTGCTCGGCTACGCCATGCCCACTCATGCAGACCTGCATGGCGATATCGCCCCCTACGGCGATATCGAGGGGAGCGAGGCGCAGTGGCTGGGGCAGCTGGCGCACTTCATCGAACAACTGCGGCGCTGGCGCCAACGTCTGGCCGAGCCCGCGGAGATGGTCCGCTGGCAGCAGCGCATCAACCATCTGATCGACGACCTGCTGGCCCCCTCCGAGCACGAGGGGCTGCTGCTCGATGCGGTTCGCGCCGAGCTGAGCGGCATGGTCGAACACGCGCGGCGCGGCGGCCTGGAGGAGCGGCTGGACTACCGTCTCATCCATCATCACCTCTCCAGGCGGCTGGCCGCCCGCGGCGGCTCGGGACAGCGCCTGCTCAACGGCCGGGTCAGCTTCAGCGACATGGTGCCGGTGCGCGGCATCCCCTTCCGGGTGGTCTGCCTGCTGGGGATGAACGATGGCGATTTTCCCCGCAACCAGCGGCCTCCGGCCTTCGACCTCATCGCCGCCGCGCCGCGCAAGGGCGACCGTTCGCTGCGCGATGAGGACCGCTACCTCTTTCTCGAGAGCCTGCTTGGCGCCCGCGAACACCTGCACATCAGCTACAGCGGTCGCGACCAGCAGGACAACAGCCCCAAGCTCCCCTCGGTGGTGGTGAGCGAGCTGCTGGACTACATCGAACAGGGCTACCGTCTGGAGGGGGGCGACATCCGCCACAGCCTGCACATCGAACACCCGTTGCAACCCTTCAGCCCCAGAAACTTCATCCACGGCAGCTATGCCGCCGAGTGGCTGCACCGCGAGCCGGGCCACGAGGCCTTCGTCGGCGGACCGCTGAAGCATGACGACGAGGTGCACGAACCTACGCCCGATGAACTGATCCGCTTCGCCCTCAACCCGGCCCGACAGTTCCTCAGCGAGGTTCTGGGGGTGCGCCCGGCCGAGTACGAGGAGGCACTGGAAGAGAGCGAGCCCTTCGAGATCGATGGGCTGGAGGCCTATCAGCTCAAGGGGCGCGTACTCGGCTGCATGCTGGATGGTGAGGAGGGTTACGCGCGGTTGCGCGCCGAGGGTGTGCTGCCCCACGGTGAGGCGGGCAGGCTTCGCTACCAGGCGATCCACGATGAACTGGAACCCCTGGCCGAGTCCATCCGCGAGCATCAGGACGGTAGCCTACTGCGCTACCGCCCCGCCAAACTCAAACCGGCCGACCGCCTGCGCCTCTGGCTGGAGCACCTGCAACGTTGCGCCGAGGGGGACGGGGGCGTGAGCCGTCACCTGGCGCAGGATGGCGAGTTCGCCCTCAGGCCACTGCCGCCGGGGCAGGCGCAGCAGCAGCTGCAAGCCTGGCTCGAGCTCTACCGCACCAACCAGCGCGAGCCGCAGCCGCTCTTTCCCGCCTGCTCCATGGCCTATGTGGAGCGGGGCATCGGCGCCGCCATCAAGGCCTGGGAGGGGAGTGACTACGCCCGCGGCGAGGGGGACGATCCCTGGTTCGCCCAGGCCTTCCGCGGCCGCGAGCCGCTGAATGAGCGTTTCGAGGCCATCGCCCGTGAGCTGATCGCGCCCATCCTCGAGTGGGAGGCATGAGCATGCGGCCACTGAATCCCCTCGACTTCCCCCTGCACGGCGAGCAGCTCATCGAGGCCAGCGCGGGTACCGGCAAGACCTACACCCTCGCCACCCTCTACCTGCGCCTGCTACTGGAGCGCGGACTCTCGGTCACCGAGATCCTGGTGGTCACCTTCACCGAGGCGGCCACCCAGGAGCTGCGTGGGCGCATCCGCCAGCGACTGCACGACACCCTGATGGAAAGCGAGGGCGAGACCGCGCAACGCCTGCGCGACGCCATTGTGCGCATGGACGAGGCGGCCATCTACACCATTCACGGCTTCTGCCAGCGCACCCTGGGCGATGCCGCCTTCGAGAGCGGCGTACTCTTCGACAGCGAGTTCACCACCGACGAGACGCCGCTGCGCCTCGCCGCGGCCCGCGACTACTGGCGCCACGCCCTGGCCGAGGCCGACGAGGCCGGAACCGTCTGGCTGCTGAGCCAGTGGTCCGGCCCCGAGGCCCTGCTGGCGGCGGTCGCGCCGCTGCTGGTCCACCCGGAGGCGCGACGCCTGCCCGAGGCGGTCGACATCGGCGTACTGGAAGCGGCACGCCGGGAGGCCTTCGAAACCCTGGGCGCGATCTGGCGGGAGCAGGGCGCCGAGGTGAGAGAGCTGCTGGACAACGCCCCCGGCCTGACCCGCAACGCCAAAAGCTACCGCTCGGACCGACTCGCTGAGCTCTATGCCGGTATGGAGGGCTATCTGGCGCAGGATAAACTGCCGCCGAACTTCGAGCTGCTGACGCCGGGGCTCCTCGGCGCCTCGCTGAAGAAGAACGGCACGGCGCCCGAGCACCCGCTGTTCGAGGTGGCCGCGGGTCTGGCCCATGCCCACCACGATTTCGAGGCCGCGCGCCACGCCCATTTCCTCGGCGGGGCCGCCGACGCCATCGCCGCCTCCCTGGAGCGGGCCAAGGCGGCGGGGCGCACCCTCTTTTTCGACGACCTGCTGCGCAAGCTCGAC
>JBFFSW010000027.1:0-9830 GCA_041572195.1 Thiohalomonadaceae bacterium
AGCGAGGGGGTGAGCCGGGTGGACCTCAGCTTCGCCTACGGCACCGACATCGACCGCGCCCTGCGTGACGCCAGCACCCGCCTGGACCGGGCCAAGCGCTTCCTCCCCGACACCATCCGCCCGCCCATCATCTATAAGCGCGACCCCTCGCAGATCGCGGTAGCGGAGTTCGTCATCGGCAGTCCGTCGATGGACCCGGTGGCGCTGCGCAGCTGGGTCGATTACGACTTCGCCCGCCAGTTCCTCAACCTCCCCGGAGTCGCATCGGTCGAGGTAGGGGGAGGCCGTACCCGGGAGATCCAGGTCCTGCCCAATCCGCAGCGCCTCGCCGCCCTGGGGCTGAGCATCGACACCCTGGCCGAGGCCCTGCGCGCGGCCAACGTCGAGACCGCCGCCGGGCGCCTGGAGATGCCGCTGCGCGAGCTGGGCGGACGCACCGACGCGCGCCTGCGCAGCGTCGATGAGCTGGCCGCCGTGCCCATCCGCCTCGCCGACGGCACCACCCTGCGCCTGGACGAGCTGGCCCAGGTGATCGACGGTCACGCCGACGAGCGCCTGTTCGTGCGCCTGGATGGTCAGGCCGGGCTCAAGGTCTCGATCCAGAAGCAGCCCAACGCCAACACCGTGGCGGTGGTCGAGGCGGTGGAGCAACGCCTCACCCAGCTGCGCCAACAGGGGCAGCTTCCCGCCGATATCAGCGTCGCCAAGGTGAGCGACCAGTCGGTCTACGTGCGCAACGCCCTGGACAACGCCACCGCCGCCGCCCTCAGTGGCACCCTGCTGGCGATGGCGGTGGTCTACCTCTTCCTCGGCAGCCTGCGCCGCACCCTGATCATCGGCAGCGCCATCCCCCTGGCGGTAATGCTCACCTTCGTGCTGATGGGCTTCGGCGGCCTCACCTTCAACATCATGACCCTCGGCGGTCTCGCCCTGGGGGTGGGCATGCTGGTGGACAACACCATCGTCATGCTGGAGAACATCGTCCGCCATCAGCGTCAGGGCGAACCGCCACGCGAGGCGGGGCGCGCCGCCGCCGCCGAGATCAACGGCGCCATCGTCGCCGCCACCTCCACCAACCTCGCCGCGGTGCTCCCCTTCCTCTTCGTCGGCGGCCTGGTGGGGCTGCTCTTCCGCGAGCTGATCTTCACCATCTCCGCCGCCATCCTCGCGTCCATGGTGGTGGCCCTCACCCTGGTCCCGGCCTGGGCCTCGCGCCTGCGCGAGGGGCGCCAGAACCGCCTGCAAACGGCCATGGAGGGGCTCATGGCCCGGCTCGGCGGCGGCTATGCCCGCCTGCTCGGCGCCCTGCTGCAACGCCGCGCCGCGCAGGCGCTGCTGGTGACCCTGCTGCTGTCAGCCCTGGCCCTGTCGCTGACCCGCTTCGAGGGGGCGCGCCAGCAGTTCCTGCCGCAGATGGACCTGGGCCAGGTGAATATCGGCCTCAGCGCCGACCCCGGCATCAGCCTGAAACAGATGGACGGCATCGTCCGCCAGGTGGAGGCGACACTGGATGGGCTTGGCGGCATCGGCAGTCGCTTCACCATCGTCGGCGGCTTCATCTTCGGCCGCACCGAGTGGGAACAGAGCAACCGCGCCTCCATCAGCGTGCAGCTGCCGCCACGATCCGAGCGGGAGGAGTCCACCGGCGCCTGGATGGGACGGGCCAAACGCGCCATCGACGCCCTGCAACTGCCCGGCGTGCGCGTGAGCCTGCGCCCCGCCTCGGTGCGCGGCATTCGCCTCAGCCGTGGCGATGACGACATCAGCCTGCGCATCGCCGGACCCGAGCTGGAGGCCCTGGGCGAGCTGGCCGCGGAGGTGGCCGGGCGCCTGCGCGCGCTACCGCAGCTGCGCAATGTCGAGCACGCCGCCGAGGAGCTGCGCCAGGAGCTGGCCCTGCGCATCGACCGCGAGCGCACCGCCGCCCTGGGGTTGCAACCGGATGAGGTGGGCCGCGCCCTGCGCCTGGCCCTGGAGGGAGAAGTCGCCGGTGAACTGTTGGCCGGAGACCGTGGGCACGAGATCCGCCTGCGCCTGCCGCGCGAGGCGATGGGCTCGCCACAGGCGCTGGAGGAGCTGGTGGTCTACGCCGGGAAACCGGCCCGTCCGCTGCGCCTGGGTGAGGTGGCGCGGCTGGAGCTGCAGGCCGAGCCCGCCGAGATCCAGCGTGATGCCCAGCGGCGCATCGTCGAGGTCAGCGCCAGCCTGAACGAGGTCACCCTCGGTGAGGCCCACGCCGCCGTGCAAGCGGCACTGGAGGGGCTGGAGAGGCCGCCGGGTTACGCCATCTACGACGGCGGCGGTCTGGAGACATTGCAGGAGGGGGAGCGCACCGGCCGCACCCTGCTGGCGCTGGCCCTGTTCCTGGTGCTGGTGGTGATGGCGGTGCAGTACGAATCGCTGCGCGACCCGCTGGTGATCCTGCTCGGCGTGCCCTTCGCCGCCATCGGCGTGGCCCTGGCCCTGTGGCTCACCGCTCTGCCGCTCTCCATGCCGGTGTGGCTGGGGATGATCATGCTCGCCGGTATCGTGGTCAACAACGCCATCGTCCTGGTCGAGACCATCAAGCGCCGTCGCGCCGAGGCGCTGCCACTGCACGAGGCGATCACCACCGCCGCCCGCCAGCGCCTGCGCCCCATCCTCATGACCACCCTCACCACCGTCTTCGGCATGCTACCGCTGGCGGTAGGAATAGGCGACGGCGCCGAGATGCTGCAACCCCTGGCCGTCACCCTCATCGGCGGGCTCAGCTTCTCGCTGCTGGTGAGTTTGATGTTGATACCGGTGATTTATCGGACGGTGCACCGATAAAAAAGGCGCCCCTCGGCGCCTTTTTTCTTACTTCTTCTCCTCATCCAACTCCGCCTGCTCCCGCTCGTAGCGATCAAGCTGGGCGTCGAGGTCTTCCTCCTCTTCATCATCCTCGTACTCTTCACTCTTGCGCACGAATCGGCGCGAGAAGAGCACGCCGACCTCGAAGAGGATCCACATGGGCACGGCGAGCAGGGTTTGCGAGAAGATGTCTGGCGGGGTGAGGAGCATGCCGATGATAAAGGCGCCGACGATGATGTAGGGGCGCTTTTCGGCGAGGCTGGCGGGGGTGGTGAAGCCGGTCCAGACCAGCAGGATGGTAGCGATCGGCACCTCGAAGGCGATGCCGAAGGCGAAGAAGAGCTTGAGCACGAAGTCGAGGTATTTGCCGATATCGGTCATCACCGCGACCCCCTCGGGGGCGGTGGCGGTGAAGAAGCCGAACACCAGCGGGAAGACCACGAAGTAGGCGAAGGCCATGCCCGCGTAGAAGAGCAGGGTGCTGGAGATGAGCAGCGGCAGCACCAGCCTCCGCTCCGAACTGTAGAGGCCGGGGGCGACGAAGGCCCAGAACTGGTAGAGGATCACCGGCATGGCCAGGAACACCGCGCCGACGAAGGCGAGCTTGAGCGGGGTGAGGAAGGGTGAGGCCACCTCGGTGGCGATCATCGAGGCGTTGTCGGGCAGGTGCACCAGCAGCGGCGCGGCCAGCAGGGTGTAGAGGTCGTTGGCGAAGGTGAACAGGCCGAGGAAGATCAGCAGCACCACCAGCACCGCGCGCAGCAGGCGGTCGCGCATCTCCACCAGGTGGCTGATGAAGGGCTGTTCCTGATCGGTGTCAGGGGCGTCGCTCACTTCTTCTCCACCTCGTCCTTGAGCTTGTCGACCCCCTCGCGGGTCTCCTCGAGGATTTCGTGAATACCGGCGCTCTTGGCCTGCTCATCCATGATGCGCTTGAGCTCCTCGGCCTTGAGCTCGCGGTCGATGTCGGCCTTGACGTCCATCACCGTGCGCCGGGCGCGACCGAACCACAGCCCGGCGGTGTGGGCCAGCTTGGGCAGGCGCTCGGGGCCGATCACCAGCAGGGCGATGACGCCGACCAGCAGCAGCTCGAAGAATCCGATGTCGAACATAAGGGGAGAGGCTCAGGCCGGTCTCAGACCTTGTCCTTCTCCTTGGTGGCCTCGCCCTCGATCACCTCGCCCTCGGCCTTCTTCTGCTCGATGGCGGCGCCCTTCTCGTCCTCGCCCTCCTTGACCGCCTTCTTGAAGCCCTTCACCGCGCCGCCCAGGTCGGAACCGACGTTGCGCAGCTTCTTGGTGCCGAACAGCAGGATGACGATGACCGCGATGATCAACAGCTGCCAGATGCTAATACCCATGATGAGACTCTCCGTACTAAAAGCTCGACAGGCCGTTGCCGCCGAGCAGGTGAATATGTAGATGGAACACCACCTGGCCGCCGCCGGGCCCGGTGTTGATGATGGTGCGGAAGCCGCTCTCCAGACCCTGCTCCTTCGCCAGGCGAGGTAGCTGACGCATCATATGCGCGATCAGCGCGTCGTGGCTCTCATCCAGGCCGTTGAGGCTTTCGATGTGCTCGCGCGGGATGGCCAACAGGTGCACCTCGGCCTTGGGGGCGATGTCCTTGAAGACCACCATCTTGTCGTCTTCGTAGACGATATCACCGGGGATCTCGCCGGCGGCGATCTTACAGAAAAGGCAATCGCTCATGACTCGCTCCTGCTCGCTTTTTCCTCAAGCCCCGAAAGACCGAAGCGCCGCTCCAGCTCGTCCAGCACCTGTTGCGGCTCCAGCCCCTGCTGCTTGAGCAGGACCAGGGTGTGGAACCAGAGGTCGGCCACCTCGTAGATGATCTTCTCGGCATCGCCATCCTTCGCCGCCATCACCGTCTCGGTGGCCTCTTCGCCGATCTTTTTCAGGATCGCGTCCAGGCCCTTGCTGTAAAGTTTGGCCACGTAGGAGGAATCAGGCTCTGCCGCCTTGCGCTCTTCGAGAACCTCGGCCAGTTTGTTCAGGGTATCGCTCATTGCTTGTAGATCGCCTTGGGGTCCTTGAGCACCGGCTCGACCGGCTCCCAGGCATCCCCCTTGAGTTCATTGTAGAAGCAGCTGTGACGACCGGTGTGGCAGGCGATGCCGCCCACCTGTTCGATGGTGAGCAGCACCACGTCCTTGTCGCAGTCGGTGCGAATGGCCTTGACCTTCTGCACGTGGCCCGACTCCTCACCCTTGTGCCAGAGCTTGTTGCGCGAGCGTGAAAAGTAGACCGCCTCGCCGCGCTCGGCGGTGAGCGCCAGCGACTCGCGATTCATGAAGGCGAACATCACCACGGTGCCGTCCTCCTCCTGGGCGATGGCGGGCACCAGGCCGTCGGCGCCCCACTTGATCGCCTCCAGCCAGTCGCTCACAGACGCACCTCGATACCGGCGTCACGCATGCGCTGCTTGGCCTCGCCGACGGTGTACTCACCGAAGTGGAAGATGCTGGCGGCCAGCACCGCCTCGGCGTGGCCCTCGATGACGCCGTCGACCAGGTGGTCGAGGTTGCCGACGCCGCCGGAGGCGATCACCGGCACGTGCACCGCGTCGGCCACCGCGCGGGTCAGCGGCAGGTCGAAGCCTCTCTTGACCCCGTCCTGGTCCATGCTGGTGAGCAGGATCTCGCCGGCGCCGTAGCCGACCATCTTCTTCGCCCACTCGACCACGTCGATACCGGTGGGCTTGCGCCCGCCGTGGGTGAAGATCTCCCACTTGTCGGCCTCGCCCTCGGCGGAGACCTTCTTGGCGTCGATGGCGACGACGATGCACTGCGAGCCGAACTTCTCGGCCGCCTCGCGCACGAACTCCGGGCGCTTGACCGCGGCGGAGTTGATCCCCACCTTGTCGGCCCCGGCGTTGAGCATGCGGCGGATGTCGGCCAGCTCGCGGATGCCGCCGCCGACGGTGAGCGGGATGAAGACCTCGTCGGCGACCTTCTCCACCACGTGGACCATGGTCTCGCGCTCGTCGGAGGAGGCGGTGATGTCGAGGAAGGTGATCTCGTCGGCGCCCTGCTCGTTGTAGCGCTTGGCCACCTCCACCGGGTCACCGGCGTCGCGGATGTCGACGAACTGCACCCCCTTGACCACGCGGCCGTTGTCCACGTCGAGGCAGGGGATGATGCGTTTTGCCAGGGCCATGCGTCGCGCCTTATTTGGAGCCGAGCTCGTCGGCCAGTCTCTGGCCCTCGGCGAAGTCGAGGCTGCCTTCGTAGATGGCGCGGCCGGTGATGGCACCGGTGATCCCCTCGCCCTCGACGGCGCAAAGGTTGCGCACGTCGTCGAGGTTGGTGATGCCGCCGGAGGCGATCACCGGGATGTTGATCGCCTGCGCCAGCTTGACGGTGGCCTCGATGTTGACGCCGCTCATCATGCCGTCGCGGCCGATGTCGGTGTAGATGATCGCCTCGACGCCGTCCTCCTCGAAGTGGCGGGCCATGTCGATCACATCATGCTTGGAGAGCTTGGACCAGCCGTCGATGGCCACCTTGCCGTCCTTGGCATCCAGGCCGACGATGACGTGGCCGGGGAACTCGGCGCACAGGTCACCGACGAAGCCGGGGCTGTTGACCGCCTTGGTGCCTATGATGACGTACTGCACACCGGCGTCGAGGTAGGCCTGCACGGTGTCCTCATCGCGGATGCCGCCGCCGATCTGGATCGGCAGGTCGGGGAAGGCCTCGGCGATGGCGTGCACCACATCAGCGTTCATCGGCTTGCCCTCGAAGGCGCCGTTGAGATCGACCAGGTGCAGACGGCGGGCGCCGGCCTCCACCCACTGGGCGGCCATCGCCACCGGGTCGTCGGAGAAGACGGTGGAGTCCTCCATCCGCCCCTGGCGCAGACGCACGCATTTCCCGTCCTTGAGGTCGATGGCGGGGATCAACAACATAGCTAGCTTCCTCGAAATAGTTTCTTGAAATTAACTCTCGCCGTCCCAGGCGAGGAAATTGGCGTAGAGGCGAAGACCCGCCTCGGCGCTCTTCTCCGGGTGGAACTGGGTGGCGAAGAGGTTGTCGCGACAGACCGCGGCGGCGAAAGGAATGCCGTGACGGCCGCTGGCGGCCACCAGCTCCGCCTCGTCCATCTCCACGTAGTAGCTGTGCACGAAGTAGAAGCGTGCGTCCTGGGCGATGCCCGTCCACAGCGGGTGCTCGCGCTCCTGGTGCACCTGGTTCCAGCCCATGTGCGGCACCTTCAGCGCCTCGCCGGTCTGCGGCTCGCGCAGCTCGTCGCCGAAGAAACGCACCCGACCGGGGAGGATGTCCAGGCAGTCGGTGCCGCCGTTCTCCTCGCTGTGGCGCATCAGCGCCTGCATGCCGACGCAAACCCCCAGCAGCGGCTTGGACTTGAGCGCCTCGGCCACCACCTGGTCGATGCCCAGACGCTTGATCTCGCCCATGCAGTCGCGGATCGCGCCCACCCCGGGCAACACCACGCGGTCGGCGCCGAGAATGGTCTCGCCGTCGGCGCTAACGATCACCTTGTGATCGGGATTGGCGTGCTCCAGGGCCTTGGCCACCGAGTGCAGGTTGCCCATGCCGTAGTCGATTACAGCGACGCTACTCATCGTTCGTTACCGCCTTTTCTCGCCCTAGAGGCTGCCCTTGGTGGAGGGCGTCTTGCCGGCCATGCGCTCGTCCGCCTCCAGCGCCATGCGCAGGGCGCGGCCGAGGGCCTTAAAGATGGTCTCGGCGATGTGGTGGGCGTTCTTGCCGCGGATGGCGTCGATGTGCAGGGTGATCCCGGCGTGGTTGACCAGCCCCTGGAAGAACTCCTGGAACAGGTCCACGTCGAAGCTGCCGATGCGCGCGCGCGGAAAATCGACGCCGAACTCCAGCCCCGGACGGCCGGAGAAGTCGACCACCACGCGTGAGAGGGCCTCGTCCAGCGGCACGTAGGCGTGACCGTAACGACGAATGCCCTTCTTGTCACCCACCGCCTGGGCCAGTGCCTGCCCCAGGGTGATACCGATATCCTCGACGGTGTGGTGATCGTCGATGTGGGTGTCTCCCTCGGCCTTGATATCGAGATCGATGAGACCGTGGCGAGCCACCTGGTCGAGCATGTGATCGAGGAAGGGCACGCCGGTGTCGAAGCGACCGGTGCCCTCGCCGTCGAGGTCGAGCGAGACCGTGATACGGGTCTCCAGGGTTTCGCGATTTACCGTCGCCTGGCGCGATGCCATGGCAGTACCTCCCATAGGGCCGAAGGGGCCGGAAAAGGCATAGGATACCCGATCCGCCTACACTGATTAAACAGAACGAGCCACTTGCTTGCATCCTCGCCCCGCATATAAGAGCATGGGGCGCTGATTTGCCGCCCACCCGCCACCACTTAGCGCCAATGACCGATAAAGTCGACCATAAAATCATAGACTTGGAATCCAGCCGCGTCGCCTGCAAGGATTGCAATCTGTTTCAGCTCTGCCTGCCGGTGGGCATCGACGCGGCCGACCTGGAGCGCCTGGATCACATCATCAAGCGCCGACGCCCGCTCAAACGCGGCGAACACCTGTTCCACGAGGGCTGCGAATTCCAGTCCATCTACGCGGTGCGCTCGGGCTCGCTCAAGACCTACTCCGCCGCCTCCGATGGACAGGAGCAGGTGACCGGCTTCCACCTGCCGGGGGAGCTGCTGGGGCTGGAGGCGATCAGCCGCCGCCGCCACCCCTGCGCCGCCAAGGCACTGGAGACCACCAGCGTCTGCGAGATCCCCTACGAGCGCTTCGAGGAGCTCTGCGCCGAGCTGCCCAGCCTGCAGCAGCTACTGCTGCAGGTGATGAGCAAAGAGCTGCTGCACGAACACACCCTGCTGCAGATGCACGGCAAGAAGGGTGCAGACGAGCGCCTGGCCTCGCTGCTGCTCTCCATCTCCAGCCGCTACAAAGCGCGCGGCTTCTCCCCCACCGACTTCCACCTGAGCATGTCGCGCAACGACATCGGCAACTACCTGGGGCTGGCGGTGGAGACGGTCAGCCGCCTCTTCACCCGTTTCCAGAAGGAGCGACTGCTGACGGTGCAGCGCAAACACATCCGTATCCTCGAGCCGCGACGTCTGGCCGACCTGGCCGGAGGCCTCAGCGAGAAGAGCTCGCGCATGCAGGCCTGATCGGGAGTTATATATAAGGAATCGGCCCGAGGCGCTCTTAAGCCCATCTTAAGCCTGGAAGCCGCGTGGGGCGATAAAGTGTGTGAAATCCCCCATTAATTGACAATGGTCAATGTTCTGGTATCTTCTTTTGGCATAACATCATGTTCCAAAGCGGGGAATTTCGGGGGTATTCCCGGCTTGGGACAGGCGACGACAAAACCAAAAAACATAATACAGATAGCGCGTTAAGCGAAATATCTCGAATAACCATCAATATTGGCCCTTGTCAGGCCGAACGTCGCCAAACCCCAGCGCCTGTCCCAGCTGGAAACGCACCTTAAACCACCCGTTGATTAGCAGTTTCGGGCCAGGATTGGCCCGTGGATCGTTCGCGTGCCTCGGTACGTGGAACCTGGGCCGTGGTTCAGGGCAATAACTTCGGGGAAGGGTTCCCGGTCGCAGATGGTGAGGAGGCCAGCTGCGACCGGGCACCACACCCAAAGAACTTCGCGACGTATGTCGTGAATAAACACAAAGACCTTAGGGTAATAACAAAAGGAGACTACTCGTGGAGACGCAAGTAGAGAAATACGACTTCGACGTCGTCCGATGGTTTACCATCATGGCGATTGTCTATCTGGTGGTGGGTACCCTCGTCGGTACCTATGTCGCATCGGAACTGGCCTGGCCGTTCCTTAACATGGACATTGCTGAACTCAGCTTTGGCCGTCTGCGCCCGCTCCACACCAACGCGGTTATCTTTGCCTTCGGTGGTTGTACCCTGATGGCTACCGCCTACTACACGGTTCAGCGCACCTGTGGCGTGTCCCTGTACAGCAACAAGCTGGCCTGGTTCACCTTCTGGGG
>JBFFSW010000028.1:0-9698 GCA_041572195.1 Thiohalomonadaceae bacterium
CCGACATTGGGTTCGGCGGAGTGGTCAAAGACCGGCTGGATGCGCTGCTCGTTAATGGGATCGGCTCTCAAGCGGGAGGGGTGGTTCGAAGCGGCGATCATAAACGAAAAACGGGGGAGAGGCACAGGCCTCTCCCCCGCTTTCATCGGACCACCGAGCTTAGATGGTCTCGGGCTGCGCCCCGTCCATGTCCCCGCCGTTGGCGCCCTGATACTGGGCGCTGCCGAAGCCGAGGATGGGGTAGAAGATCATCCCCAAGAAAAGCAGACCCAGGGTGAAACCCACACCCTTGCCGAAGCTCTTCGATATGCCGTGAAGCGTCATGATGATAATAACGATGTTCACTAGCGGGACGAAGATCAACAGCAGCCACCAGCCGGGCTTACCGGCGATCTTCAGCATGACGTAGAAGTTGAAGAAGGGCACGATGGCGGCCCAGCCAGGCTCCCCCGCCTTGGTGAACACCTTCCACACTCCCGCGATGGCGATGATCATCATCACCAGTTGTGCCAGCAAAATACCGGCTGCGGCACCTTCATTCATTCGCTTATCCTCCATGTTATAGATTTTGTTATGTTCCCACTGCTCACATTAAGGAGACTCTCCCACGCCGTCAACTACGCCGCATCATCAGCCACAGCGCCGGCAGAGTGCCGACCACCAGCATCAGCGAGGCGGGGGCGGCCAGTTCCAGCATCTCCTCCGAGGCCTCGATCCAGATGCGCACCGGCAGGGTGTCGAAACCGGTGGGGCGCAGGATGAGAGTGGCGGGCAGCTCCTTGAGGGCGTCGATGAAGACCAGCACCCAGGCGCCGGCCATGCCACCGCGGATCACTGGCACGATCACCCGCCACAGGTTCTCCAGCGGACCACAGCCGAGGACCCTCCCAGCCTGCTCCAGCGAGGGGGTGAGCTGTTGCAGGGCGGCATCCTGCGACTGCACCGCCAGTGGCAGAAAACGCACCACCAACGCCAGCACCAGGGCAGCCAGGGTACCGTAGAGCGGCTCGGCCCAGGCCAGCACGAAGCCGAGTATCCCCAGGGCGATCACCGGCCCCGGCAGCACGAAGCCGACGCTGGAGAGTTGCAGAAAGAGCGGCGCCAGACGGCTGCGGCGGCGGGCGTGGAACAGCGCCAGCGGCAGCCCCACCGCCACCGCCAGGGTGGCGGCGATGAAGGCCACCTGGATGGAGTTGCCCACGTAACCCCAGAAGCGCTCATCGAGCAGGTCGCGACGCCACGCCTCCCAGCTCCAGCTGAGCATCCAGGCCAGCGGCAGCAGGAAGGCGAACAGGGTGATCAGCCCCAGCCACCCCCAGATCAGCAGCAGCTCGCCGCGCCCGGCCTGCCTGGCTTCGGCGTGGCGTGATTGGGCCGAGCTGTAGTAGCGTTGGCGTGAGCGGAAGAAGCGCTCCAGGGAGAGAAAAGTAAGCGCCAGAAACACCAGCACCAGCGACAGCCCCGCCGCCCCCTGATAGTCGAAGCGACCGCTCATCTGCAGGTAGATGCTGAGGGTGAAGGTCTGGTACTGGAGCATGCTCACCGCGCCAAAGTCGGAGAGCACGTGCAGCACCACCACCGCCAGGGCGGCGGCGATGGCCGGGCGCAGCAGCGGCAGGTTGACCCGATAGAAGGTCTGCCACGGCCCGGCACCCTGGATACGCGCGGCGTCCTCCAACGAGCGCTGGCTGGACTCCAGCGCCCCCTGCACCAACAGGAAGACGTAGGAGAAGCCCGCCAGCGAGAGCACGAAGGTGGCGCCGCCGATATTGTAGAGATCAGCCTGCCAGTAGCGGCCAATCCACCCCTCGTAATCGAACAGGGTGGTGTAGATGTGGGCGAAGACGTAGGTGGGGATGGTCAGCGGCAACACCATCAGCCAGCGTGCCAGGGCTCGCCCGGGAAAGCGCCGCCGCGCCACCAGCCAGGCGGCGGAGACGCCGAGGACGAGACACCCCACCGCCACCAGCACCGCCAGCGCCAGGGTGTTCCACAGCAACTCCGGCAGGCGGGTGCTCCAGAGCCGCGCCCAGGCGGCGCCGTCCAGCCCCAGGCTGGAGTCGATAACGAAGACCAGCGGCACCGTCGCCAGCAGCACCACCAGGGCGGCGATGCCACCGAGGCCGCCGACCCGCGAAAGGCCCCCCATGCCCTAGGGCATCCCCACCGCTTCGATCAGGTCCAGGGTGGCGGCGCGGCGCTCGCCCAGCTCCACCATCGGCACCGCGGCCACCTTGTAGCTGCCCGCCTCGGGCACGCCAGCGGCGGCGGCGACCCCGGCGCGGGCCGGATACTCCTGGTTCACCTCGGCGAACATCCGCTGCCCCTCCTCGGAGACCAGGAAGGCGATCAGTTGATCCACCGCCTCGTGCTGGTCGCTGTGACGGCTGACGGCGATGCCGGCGACGTTCCAGGCCACGCCCATCCCCTCCTCGCCCTGATCCGGCAGAACGATGCGGATGGGGGCGTCGGGATCATTGGCCAGGTGGCGGTAGACGTAGTAGTGGTTCACCAACCCCACCGCCTGGCGCCCCGAGGCCACCGCCGCGACCACCTTGCTGTGCTTGTTGAACACCGCACCCTCGACGTTGGCCTTCATCCCCTCCAGCCAGGCGCGCACCGCCTCGTCACCGGCCTGGGCCTGGTAGACGCTCACCCCGGCGATATAGCTCTCGTTGGCCGAGTGGGTGATGGCCAGGCGCCCCTTGAGCGCCGGATCGGCCAGGTCGAAGACTGACTCGATCCCATCCAGCCCCTCGGCCTCGGTATTGATCACCAGCACCCGGGCACGGGCCGAGAGGCCGGTCCAGCGGTTGTCGGGGGCGCGCAGTTTGGGGTCGATGGGGACCAGCAGCTCGGCGGCGATGGGGCGGAACAGCCCCATGGCGCTGCCCGCCTGCAGGCTGCCCGCGTCGTTGCTGATGAAGAGATCGGCATCGGTGCGCGCCCCCTCCACCCGCAGCTTGTTGAGCAGGGCGGTGGACTTGGCGCTGTGCAGCACCACCTCGATGCCGGTCCGGGCGGTAAAGGCCTCCAGCACCGGACGTACGAACTTGTCGCTACGGCCGGAGTAAACCACCAGCGGCTCGGCCACGGCCTGGGCGGCCATAACCAGGAGGGAGAACAACAGCAGCGAACGTTTCATCGTTAGCAAACCTCAAAAGAATAATGATAATGATTCGCATTTATATAGACGTAGAGAATAAAGATCAACCCCTGAGCCAGGTGTAGGCTGGATAAGCAAAGCGCATCCACCGAAAGGGGGTGGCGGATGCGCTAACGCTTATCCGCCCTACATCGTGCTTTTACGGGAGATTAAAGGGCGCGCTTGGCCAGCGGCGGCCGGCCGGAGTCCAGGCCCATGGCCTGGCGGATGATGCGGTTCTTGATGGGCGAGGCCGCGTTGGTGAGCTTGAGGCCGAGGTTGCGGATCAGCCGTAGCGGCTCGCTGGGGTTGCCGAAGAGGCGCTTGAACCCCTCCATGGCCCCCATCACCGCCAGGTTCTCGCCCTTGCGGGCGCGCTCGTAGCGGCGTAGCAGGGCCAGCTCGCCGATGTCATCACGGGTGTTGCCGATCAGCTCGGCCAGCTCGGCGACATCGGAGACGCCAAGGTTGAGCCCCTGCCCCGCCAGCGGGTGGATGGCGTGGGCGGCGTTGCCCACCAGCACCAGGCGCGGGGCGCAGTAGGCGCGGGCATGCTTGAGCTGCAGCGGGAAGACCCCGCGCGGGCCCACATCCAGCATCCGCCCCAGACGATCGCCGAAGGTGTTCTGCAGCTCGTCGAGGAAGGCGGACTTCTCCATCTCGGCCAGCTCGGCGGCGTGCTCCGGCGAGGTGGACCAGACGATGGAGCACTTATCCTCCTCCGGCAGCGGCAGGAAGGCGAGCGGGCCATCGGGCATGAAGCGCTGCCAGGCGGTGCGCTGGTGGGAGAGGGAATGGGTAATGGTGGCGACCACCGCGTGCTGATCATAAGGCCAGCCGATGGTCTCGATCCCGGCCTGACGGCGCACCCAGGACTCGGCGCCGTCGGCACCGACCACCAGTTTGGCGCTCAGCTCGCGGCCATCGGCCAGCTTGAGGTGGGCGGCGTGCTCGTGCACCACCAGCGACTCGCCACGCACCGGGCAGAGCAGGTCGATGTTATCGAACTTCGCCATGCGCTCACGCAGGGCGGCGAGGATCACCCCGTTCTCGATAATCAGCCCCAGATCGGGCTCGCCGATCTCAGCGGCGTCGAAGCCGATCTCGCCGGAGCCGGTGGCATCCCATACCCGCATCCGCTCGTAGGGGCTGACCCGCATCGCCGCCATCGCCTCCCAGGCGCCGACATTGGCGAAGACGTTCTGGGTTGCGCGGGTGATGGCGCTGACGCGGATTTCATACTCATCCAGCGGCCACTGGAACTGGGACTCATACCCCTCCAGCACGGCGACGCGCAGCGGACCGCCACCCAGGGCACAGGCCAGGGTGGCGCCGACCATGCCGCAGCCGACGATGATCAGGTCGTAGTCGAGAGATTCACTCATAGCGGCACCCCTCGGGCCAGACGCGGCAACCGTCCCGTGTTGCCCATCGCCTGGCGGGTGAAGAGGCGGCGGGCGAGCGGCAGCAGGTCCAGCACCAGCATCCCCAGGTTACGGGCCTTGACCAGCGGCGCGAGGCGGCTGGAGAAGCCACGCGCCAGACCGTCGGTGAAGCCCATCACCTTGTAGTAGTCGGGACGGCGCCAATCCGCATATCCGCGAAGTGTATCAAGCACGCCGATGTCATCGCCGCGGCGCAGCGCCTCCACCAGCACCTCGGCCAGAGCGGCGACGTCGCGCAGGCCGAGGTTGAAGCCCTGCCCCCCCCCCGGGTGGATGGTGTGTGCCGCGTTGCCAATAAAGGCGACGCGCTCGCGCACCGGCTCGCGCAGATAGCTCAGCCCCAGCGGGTAGCTATGACGGGCGCCGATAGCGGTGAAGCGCCCGGCGCGACGGCCGAAACGCTCCTGCAAACGTGTCAGGAAGGTCTCGTCATCCAGCGCCAGCAGTTCATCGAGCTGGTGGTCGTGGGCGCTCCAGACCAGCGACCAGCGGTGGCCGTAGCCCTCCGCCTCGGGCAGCGGGTCGCAGGGGAGCAGCGCCAGCGGGCCGCTGTCGGTGAAACGCTCGTAGGCGGTGTTGCCGTGGGGGCGGTCAGTGAGCACGGTGGAGATGATGGCGCTCTGGCCGTAGCCCAGGTCGAAGGTCTTACCGCCCAGCAGCTCGCGGGCGGTGGAGCGGCCACCGTCGGCCGCCACCACCAGGGCGGCGGTGAGTTGGCGCTCACCCTCGTCGGTATCCAACGTGACCTCGGCGCACTCACCAACGCGAAGCGCCTTCAGAGTGGCCGGGCAGATGAGCTCGACGTTCTCCTGCTCGCTCAGCGCCGGGGCCAGGGCGCGGCCCAGCAGCGAGGCCTCGGCGACGTAGCCCAGGGCCTCCACCCCCTCCTCCTCCGCCTCCAGGCGGGCGGCGCCGAAGTGGCCGCGGTCGGAGACCTGGATGTGTTCGATAACGCTCACCTCAGCGGCCAGCGCGGGCCACACCCCCATCGCCTGGAAGATACGCTTGGAGCCGTGGGAGAGGGCGATGGCGCGGGCGTCGAAGCTGGGCTGGGCGTCACTCTCGAAGGGCACCGCCTCGACCACGCCGATGCGTAGCGGCTGGCCGCGCAGGGCGCGGGCCAGGCTGGCGCCGACCATGCCGCCGCCGATGATGAGGATGTCGTAGTCCGGTCTCACGCTGGTGATGATAACCGCATCAAGCGGCCCCGGCCATCAAGGCCTCAATCTGATCCGGCTCCTTGGGCACCCCGTCGGTGAGCACCTCGTGGCCGCCCTTGGTCACCAGCACGTCGTCCTCGATGCGGATGCCGATGTTCCACCACTTCTTGGCCACCCCCTTGGCGGGGGCGACGTAGAGCCCCGGCTCGATGGTCATCACCATGCCCGGCTCCAGCACCCGCCACTCATCGCCCACCTTGTAGTCGCCCACGTCATGCACATCCATCCCCAGCCAGTGGCCGGTGCGGTGCATGTAGAACTTGCGGTAGGCCTCTTCGGCGATCAGCTTCTCCACCTTGCCCTTGAGCAGACCCAGCTCCACCAGCCCCTCGGTGAGCACCCGCACCGCCGCCTCGTGCGGCTGGTTCCAGTGGTTACCGGGGCGTACCTGCTTGATGGCGGCGTACTGGGACTTGAGCACCAGCTCGTAGAGCTGGCGCTGGGGCTTGGAGAAGACCCCGCCGACCGGGAAGGTGCGGGTGATGTCGGCGGCGTAGTAGTCGTACTCGCAACCGGCGTCGATCAGCAGCAACTCGCCGTTGACCAACACCTCGCTGTTCTCGGTGTAGTGGAGGATGCAGCCGTTGGCGCCGCCGCCGACGATGGAGGAGTAGGCGGGGAAGCGGGCGCCGCTGTGCATGAACTCATGCAGCAGCTCCGCCTCCACCTGGTACTCGTGCACCCCGGGTTTGACGTAGCGCATGGCGCGCACGTGGGCGGCGGCGGAGATCTCGGCGGCGCGGCGCATCGCCTTGATCTCACCGGCGCTCTTGTAGAGGCGCATGTCATGCAGGTGGTGGTCCAGGGCAACGAACTCACCAGGGGTGTGGATACCGGCGCGGGACTGCTTGCGCAGGGCCTTGATCCAGCCGGTCACCCGCTGGTCGAAGTCGGCATCGGCGCCCATGGTGTAGAACACCTTCTCACGGTTCTCCAGCAGCCCGGGGAGGATCTCGTCGATGTCGGTGATGGGGAAGGCATCGTCCACGCCATAGCGCTCCACCGCACCCTCCAGCCCGGCGCGGCGACCGTGCCAGGTCTCCATCTTCTCGTCGCGCTCGCGGCAGAAAAGGATGGTCTCGCCGTGCTCGCGCCCCGGCACCAGCACCAGCACCGCCTCCGGCTCGGGGAAGCCGCTGAGGTAGTAGAAGTCGCTGTCGGCGCGGAAGGGGTGTTCCACGTCGCGGTTGCGGGTGCGCTCGGGGGCGGTGGGCAGGATGGCGATGGCGCCGCGGCCCATCTCCTTCATCAGCCGCTTGCGGCGGCGAGCGAATTCTTTCTGGTTCATGGGCTTAATGATAGGTGATTTCCGAGGTCTCACGCGGTGGCGCCTTGCTTGGATTGAGCTCCTCGTTGACCAGCAGCACCCCGGTACGCACGTACTCACAGAGGTCGGCGTAGGCCACCTCATCCTCCTCGCCCCCCTCAAGCTCGTAGCCCGAGGCCTGACTGAAGGCAGCCAGGTCGTGGACCACCTCGGCGCTGTCGGCGGGCAGGGCCTTGAAGTCCTGGATATCACCCAGGGTCAACCCCATGAGGAAGCCCTGGCACCACTCGGCGAGGGCGTCCACGCGCTGCTCCAGCGGCTCGTCGTCATCGGGCAGCAGGGGGTGGAAGTCGAGCACCGAGTCGGCCAGCTGGCGCACCGTCTCGCGGAACAGGCCCGCCAGGCTCTTGAGCGCCTCGGCGGCCAGCAGGTCGCCCTCCTCCGGCTTCACGTCCGGCAGCGCCAGGGCCAGCCACTGCTCCGCCTCCAGGGTGCCGCGGGCGCAGAGCAGACCGCTCAGGGTGCCGTGGCACTCCGGCCCCTCCATCTCCGCCTTCAGCGTCTCCAGGGCCCTGTCGATGATCTCCAGGCTCAGTTCAGGCTCGCTCATCGCGCCTCGCTCCTCGTACATGAAGGGAGCGATCCTAGCACCCACGGCGCGCCGCTCCCAGCACCGGCGTCGATGGCGTCGAGATTGACCCTCCCCCCCGCGGCGCTCTATATTGGCGCAACTCCCGGCCACCTCGGTCGGTGAAGCGTTAGGGACCATGAGCGAAGATATCGAGCTGAAAAATCTGGAGCGCCGCGTGGATCAGCTGATCCAGGCCCTGGAGAGCCTGCGCGCGGAGAACCGTGCCCTGCGCGAGGACCAGAGCCGCCTGCTGGAAGAGCGCGGTCACCTCATCGAGAAGACCGAGGCGGCGCGCACCCGGGTCGAGGCGATGATCAGCCGCATCAAGGCGATGGAGGAGGCCTGATGTCCGAGTCGAGCATTCAGGTCAAGCTGACCATCCTGGACAAGGATTACAACGTCGCCTGCCACCAGCCGGAGGAGAAGGAGGCGCTGCACAAGTCCGCGCGCATGCTGGATGAGCGCATGCGCGAGATTCGCGCCGCCGGCAAGATCGTCGGCACCGAACGCATCGCCGTGATGGCCGCCCTCAACCTCGCCTACGAGCTGCTCAAGGAGCAGACCCGCGAGGAGGGCTATACTCACGATATCAACACCCGCCTCAAGCTGATGCAGGAGCGCATCGAGGCGGCGCTGGGCGAAGAGGACCAGCAGATGCGCCTCTAGGGGCGCGGGATAAACCAGTTTTCGGGTACGCCCTGCGGTGTTCGTTATGGATTGGGTATTTTCTTGAGCCTAATTCTCACCCCGGGGTCTAATACCCGGCCCGTGTGCATGTCCGCTTGCCGGAAAGCCTTACGGCCGGGTTGCCGTCCCCACTTGAACCCGCTGGTTCAAGAACGAAGGTCCAGACGGCACAGGCGGGACGTACCCACCTCCTTACCATGACTCACGACACCGAAAGCCAACGCCGTGCGCTACGCCGCGAGATCCGCGCCCAACGGCGCGCCCTCTCGCCGCGCGAGCACCACCACCTGAGCCACGCCCTGTGTGATCGGATCGCCCGCTCGGCCGCCTTTCGCAACAGCCAACACATCGCCCTCTACCTGCCCAACGACGGCGAGCCGGACCTGAGCCCGCTGATCCAGCGCATCTGGGCCATGGGCAAGCACTGCTACCTGCCGGTGCTCAGCCCGCTGTTTCACAACAAGCTCTGGTTCACCTACTACGAGCCCGACACGCGCCTTGAGGCCAACCGCTTCGGCATCCCCGAACCGGCCCACGGTCGCCTGCGTCCCACCTTCAGCCTCGACCTGCTGCTGATGCCGCTGGTGGCCTTCGACGGTGCGGGCAACCGCCTGGGCATGGGCGGCGGCTACTACGACCGTTCGCTGGCCTATCTGGCCCATCGCCGCGCCTGGCGCAAGCCGCGGCTCATCGGCACCGCCTACGAACTGCAACGGCGCGAGGCCCTGCCCCACCAGCCCTGGGACGTGCCACTGGACGGCATCGCCACCGAGGCGGGGCTGGAGATCTTCGGGCAATAAAAAACCCGCCATCGGGCGGGTTCTTCGAACGCTGGCAGGTGGCTTACTGTTGGGCGTAGCCGGTCAACACCACACCGAGGCTGACCACCACGGCTAGAACCACCAGCAGGTCGGGTTTGCGTTTCTTCATTGTTCTCCCCCAAATCGCTTCGGCCTCTATGGGCGAAGTCATTGTTTTTCCTTGCAATCGATAGATATACCCTAGGATTGACAGGGAAATCAATACCCAGTTACAGCGTCAGGTTATTCGAGGGTGGACGTCGCAACCGTGAAGCGGTTCACAAAACGGGGAAAACTAGCGCAGGAATAGCCGATAGGCGGGATTCTCCGCCTCCTCCCACCAGGGGTAGCCAAGCTGTTCCAGGAACTGCTCGAAGGCCTGCAGGTCGGCCTCCGGCACCTGGATGCCGCAAAGTACCCGGCCATAGGCGGCGCCGTGGTTGCGGTAGTGGAAGAGGCTGATGTTCCAGCGCCCGCTGAGACGGCTGAGAAAACGCAGCAGG
>JBFFSW010000029.1:0-9638 GCA_041572195.1 Thiohalomonadaceae bacterium
CACCAGCTCCTGGTCGCACGGCTACCGCCTCAGCCTTGGCGGCGAATACCCCCTGGGGCCCATCCAGCTCGGTGGACGCATCGGCGGCTACGTCAGCGAAAACAGCTACTCGGCGAATAACCTGAACACCGTTAGCAAAAGCACCAAACCGATGTTTGGCCTCTCCCTCGGCTACACCCTGCCCGATGAGTGGGTTGGCAGCGACTACCGGAGCACCCTGCAGCTTGGGCTGGACCGCTACCTGAAGGTGGGCGATGAGAGCGGAACGATCAACGGAGCGGTGGACAACATCACCCTGAACTTGAGATTGACCTATCGCTAGCCCCACCGTCTCCGTCCTCCTCCCCTTCTACAACGCCTCGGCCACCCTGGCCGAGACCCTGGACTCGATCCTGGCGCAGACGATGAAGGATTATGAGCTGGTGGCGGTGGACGACGGTTCCACGGACGACTCGGCGGCCATCCTCCGCGACTACGCCGCGCGCGATGGGCGCATCCGCCTGCTGCAACCGGGGCGCGGCGGGGTGGTGGCGGCGATGAACCACGCCCTGGCCGCGGCCCGCGCGCCGCTGGTGGCGCGCATGGACGCCGACGACATCATGCACCCCGAACGGCTGGCTCGGCAGGCAGCCTTTCTCGATAACAATCCCGATATCGCCCTGCTCGGCAGCCGCGTGCGGCTGTTCCCAGAGGAGTTGGTTCAGGATGGCTTTCGCGAATACATACGTTGGCAGAACGGCTGTCTGAACAGTGCCGACATGCGCGATGAGATTTACGTGGAGCTGCCCATCGCCCATCCCTCGGTGATGTTCCGCCGTGAGACGGTGATGGCCCTGGGCGGCTACCGCGATGGCGACTTCCCCGAGGATTACGAGCTGCTGCTGCGCCTGCACCATGCGGGGGAGCGGATGGCCAAACTGGAGGAGGTGTTGCTGCACTGGCGCGAGGGCGAGGGGCGGCTCACCCGCACCGACCCACGCTACGGCCGCGAGGCCTTCGACCGAATTCGCGCCGAGTATCTGGCCCTTGACCCGCGCCTGGCCGGGCGGCACCTGGCCTTCTGGGGCGCCGGGCGCAAGACACGCAAACGCTGCGCCCACCTCATCGGTTACGGTCACGCCCCCAGCGCCTGGATCGACATCGACCCGAACAAGATCGGCAACCGCCTGAATGGGGTGCCGGTGGTCGGCCCCGAGTGGCTGGCGGCGCAGGAGGAGCGGCCGCTGGTGCTTGGCTACGTCAGCAACCACGGCGCGCGCGATCTGATCGCCGCCGAGCTGGAGGCCATGGGCTACCGCCGCGGGCTGGATTACCTGATGGTGGGGTGAGGGCAAAAAAAAAGACGGTGAGACTTGCGTCCCGCCGCCCTTGAAGGAGAGGTACAGAGAAGTTCAGCTTCTATCGAAGAGGAAAACTTCTAAGCTGGCGAGTGTGAATCTTCCCAAACACACCCCTCCAGCTCGGTTACAGAGACTACGCCGTCAATCTTAGGCCAAACTTAAGCATCGGAAATATCTTCGCGCGCGGGTTCACCAGCCTCCGGCGGCGGCTCCTCCGGCTCACTACGCACGCTCTCCGCCAGCTCATGCAGCCTGCGCAGGTAACGGGCCGCCTTGATCGCCTGCTCCAGCTCGCGGCGCAGGATGCTGTAGAGGTCCAGCTGGCCGACCATCTCTCGTACCTTGAGCTGTTCCGCCGCCCCGGCCTGGAGCAGTTGTGCCTTGAGCTGCTGGTACTCCCCCTCCAGGGTATCGAGCATGGCCTCCGCCTCCTCCAGCGAATAGTCCTCGTCCAGGCGGTCCACCCGCCCCAGTAGCTCCACCGCGGCACCGCGGAAACGGGCCATGCCCTCGGCCAGATCGCTCACCTCCACATCGGCGCGGGCCCGCTGATTCTCCACCAGCGCCAGGGCAGAGGCGGCCACCGACTGGTAGTAGCGGGCCACCCTCAGGGCCATCGGCAGGCCCTCGCCCAGCGGCTTGGGCAGGGCGCCGTGCTGCATCTCCACGCAGAACTCATCCACCGACTGCACCAGGCGCTCCAGCGCCCCGTGCTCCTGCTCCAGGCGACGCCCTGCGTAGTGCTCCACGCTCAGCGCCGCCCGCCCCATCCCCAGGGCCATGGCGCCGATGCGCTCCAGCTCCATCAGCAGGGCATCCAGCGCCAGCGCAGGAGTCGCCTGCACGTTGCGGTCCAGGTAGCGCGGCCGCCCCTCGTCCTCCTCGGGGGTGCGGAAGCGCCCCTCCAGAAAACGCACCAGGGCCGGGGTGAGCCACCACATCAGCGCCACCCCCAGCAGATTGAAGAGGGTGTGGAACAGGGCCAGCACGGTAGCGATGCCATCCGTCTGCAGCCAGCCGCTGACCAGTCCCAGCATCGGCACCAGCAGGATCACCGCCACCACCGCGGTGAGCAGGTTGAAGATGACGTGGGCGGCGGCGGCACGCTGGGCGTTGGAGGTGGAGCCGAGCACCGCCAGGGCGGCGGTGGAGGTGGTGCCGACGTTGGCGCCGATCACCGTCGCCGCCGCCGCCTCCAGCGGCATCAAGCCACCGGCGGCAGCGGTGAGGGTGACCGCCATGGCGGCGCTGGAGGACTGCATCAGGAAGGTGAGCAGGAAGCCGATGGCGACGAACAGCAGCATATTGCCGCCATCGGCGGCCAGCTCATGCAGCGGCAACGAGCCGCCCAGCGAACCGAAGCTTTCCTTGAGGATGGCGATGCCGAGGAAGAAGAGGCCGAAACCGGCCAGCGCCTCACCGAGGGCCGCGCGACGGGCGCGCCCGCCGGTGAGCCACAGGGCCATGCCCAAACCGATCAGCGGCAGCGCCATCCCCTGGATATCCACCTTGAAGCCAATCAGCGCCACCAGCCAGCTGGTCATGGTGGTGCCGATATTACTGCCGTAGATGACGTAGATGGTCTGCAACAGGGTGAGCAGACCGGCGTTGACGAAGCCCAGGGTGGCGACGGTCACCGCGCTGGAGGACTGCACCATGGAGGTGATGAGTACGCCGGTGCTGAGCCCACGCAGGGGGGTGGAGGTCCAGCGGGAGAGGATGTGACGCAGCGCCTCGCCGGCGGCCATCTTCAGCCCCTCGGTGAGCAGGCGCATACCGAGCAGGAACAGACCAATGCCCCCGGCGAAGCTGCCGACCAACTGCCACTCCACGTTCGCGTCCCCCATTTCGATCCACTCGTTACAGTCTACTGCACTTGCCGCCGGAGCGAACGGGGGGTAGGGTTAATCCATGAACATCACCCCGTTCCCCGATGATGTGGGGGTGGAGAGTCTCAAGCGGACCAACGAGGGCGCGGCGGTCAAGGCGACCGAGGAACCGGCCCCCTCCGCCCCCATCCCCCCCTCCGAGCGCAAGCGTGAACGCACGCCCGAGGCGCTGGGGGTTGAGCTACGCGCCATGGAGCGACGCCAGCAGGAGCGGCGCAAGAAACAGCAGCCCACCCCCCTGGATACCCGCGACCATCACGAGCGGCGCAACCACCGCGACCGACGCGAGGGGGGCGATGAAAGCCCGCCACCGGGCGTCGACGAGATCGTCTAGTCCCTCTGGCCCAGCGCCAGCCCCTTGAGGCTGAGCCCGTTCAGGGCCTCGGTACCGTGGCTCTCCAGATCCAGCATTAGCCCCTCCACCGCATCCGGCATCCGCGGCGTGACCCCCGTGCCAAGACCGCGCAGCCCCCGCCACAACTCGGCCACGCTCACCGTCTCCGGGTCGCGCCCCGGCAGATAGCCGGTCTCCTCATCGCAGCTCTCGCGCAGGAAACCCAGCTTTTCCAGCGCCTCCAGCGCCACCCGCAGCTCCTCGCCCGGCAGCTGCAGGGCCTCACCCAGCCCCTCCAGGGTCCACGGTTGGCCGCCCTCGCGATAACGCTGGGTGACCAACAGCATCACCGCCAGGGAGACCCGCTCGAAGTCCCGCGCCCCCGGATAGGGGGGCTCGCTCTCGCGCCGCACCTGATCCGGGTTCTGGGTGAAGTAGGCGACCTGGGCGCCGAAGAGCAGGATGAACCAGCTCAGGTAGAGCCAGATCATGAAGAGGATGAGGATCGCCAACCCCGAGTAGATGGCGGTGTAGTTGCCCGCCGAGGCGACGAAACCGGCGAAGGCCATCCCCAGCGACTGCCAGAGGATGCCGCCCACCACCCCGCCGATGAGCGCCGCGCGCCACTGCACCCGGGTGTTGGGGATGAAGATGTAGAAGAAGGTGAAGGCGCCGATGATGAACAGGAACGGCACCAGCTTGCCCAGGGCCAGCAGCAGCGCCCCCAGCGGCTGCACCGCCATCATCGACTGCACCAGCGCCGAGCTGCTCACCGAGGCGGTGATGCCCATGGCCGAGAAGACCAGTACCGGGCCGATAAGGGCGACGCTCAAATAATCGCTGAAGCGGCGCGCCAGCGAACGGTTGCGGTGGATCTGCCAGACGTGATTGAAGGCGCTCTCGATCTTCTGGATCAGCGCCACCACGGTATAGATGAGGAAGGCCACGCCGATGGTGCCCAGCACCCCCACCTGCATACGATCGACGAAGCCGATAATCTGCGCGCTGATCTCCGGCCCGCGCTCGCCCAGCGGCATCAGGAAGGTGGCCAGCATCGGCTCAATCTGGTTGTGAACACCCAGCCCCTTGAGCACCGAGAAACTCAGCGCCAGCATCGGCACGATGGAGAGCAGGGTGGTATAGACCAGGCTCATGGCCCGCAGGTTGAGCTGGCCACTGTAGAGCTCTCGCGCCAGCACGTAGCCCAGGCGCAGGGTGTGGTAGATCAGCCGCTGCTGCCACGGCAGGGTGTCGAGGTCGGTGCGCCACAGGCGCTCGTCCATAAAGTCGCGCACGGCGTGCAGATTGAGCATCCCACTCTCCAACAAAGGCTCTTCGGTTCAGGGTATCGCCCTACCGGTCGCCGGGCAAGAATCTCAGGCCACCAGCTCCTTCCAGCGCTTCTGCATTCGCTTGGCCGAGACCGGCTCGACGGTCTTCAGCTCCTGCGCCCAGAAGGAGATACGCAGCTCCTCGAGCAGCCAGCGGAACTCCTCCAGCTCGGTATCCACGCGCCCCTGGGCCCTGAGTTGTTCGGCACGTTTTTCGTAGAGCTCCCACAGCTTGTTCAACTCCACCATATTGGCGCGGTCGCGCACCGGGTCGCGGGCGGCCTTCTCCAGTCGCGCCTCGGCGGCCTTCAAATAGAGCGGCAGGCGGCTGAGCCAACGCGCCGGGGTGGCGGCGACGAAGCCGGGGCCAAGCAGCCGTTGCAGCTGCGCCTGAATATCGGCGGCCGCCTGCAACAGCGTCGGCGGGACCTTTTTCAGGCGCTTCTGCAGCTCGTGATACACCTTCAGCGCCTCGCTCAAGTCGGCGGCGATGCGGTTGCCCTCCTCGATGATGCGCCCGCGCCCGGCCTCGACCCGCCGTTCGAACTCAGCCCTGTCGCGCGGCGGCTCGGCCTGCAAAAAAATCCGCTCGATCACCGCCGCCAGCAGGTCATCCTTCAACGCCTCGCAGTTGCCCATGGCGTTGTAGCGCAGGCAGAGGGTGTTGATCTCGGGGATGTTCTTGCGCAGGTATTTGAGCTTGTCGCGCAGGGCCAGGGAGTAGAGCCGGTGCAGGCCGCCGCGCATCGCCGCCGCGGCGCTGGCCGGGGACTCGAACAGGCGGATGGCCGCGACCTCACCCTCATCGACCAGCGCCGGAAAGGCGCGCACGCTCAGCCCGCCGCGCTTGAGTTCGACCGACTCGGGCAATGCATCGAAGTCCCAGGCGGTGATCCCCTCGCGCTCAATGGAGTTCTCACTCTCCTTCTCCCTGGGCGCGGCGCTCAGGGTGTCGCGCACCTTGCCGGAGAGTTGGCGCTGCAGCGCGTCCAGATCGCGCCCCTCGGCCAGCGGCTTGCCCCTCTCATCGACCACGCGGAAATTCATCCGCAGGTGCTCGGGGATGTTCTCCAGCTGCCAGGCATCGGGCGGCACCTCCACCCCGGTGATGCGCAGCAGCTGGTGGGCGAAGGCCTCACGCAGCGGACCCTGGTAGGGACTGAGGGCGCCCATCGCCGCCTGGGCGAAATTGACCGCGGGAACGAAGTTGCGACGCAGCTGTTTGGGCAGGGATTTGATCAGGGCGATCAGCTTCTCCTCCAGCATTCCCGGCACCAGCCACTCGAATGGATACCCCGGCAGCTGCCCCAGCGCCGCCAGCGGCACCACCACGCTGATGCCGTCGGCCTTGCCGCCGGGCTCGAAGTGGTACTCCAGAGCCAGCGAGAGCCCGGCGGCGGGGAAGAGGTCGGGAAAGGCCCCCTCGCCCAGCTCGTGGGTCTCGCGCTGAAGCAGGTCCTCTTTCGTCAGGTAGAGCGACTTTTCGTCCGCCGTTTTCAGCCATTTGTCGAAGGACTTACCGCTGTAGATATTCTCGGGGATACGCGCGTCGTAAAAGGCGAACAACACCTCGTCGTCCACCATCACGTCGCGGCGGCGTGCCTTGGCCTCCAGACGCTCCACCTCGGCGATCAGATCGGCGTTGTGCTTGAAAAATCTCGCCCGGCAGTTGAACTCCCCCTGCACCAGCGCCTGGCGGATAAAGATCTCGCGTGAAAGTTGCGGGTCCAGCGGGCCGTAGTTGACCTTGCGCCGGGCGACGATGGGCAGGCCGTAGAGGGTGACCCGCTCGAAAGCGGCCACCTGCGCCGGGCGCTTTTCCCAGTGCGGCTCGCTGTAGCTGCGTTTCAACAGGTGCCTGGCGATGGGCTCCAGCCACTCGGGGCGAATGCTGCCGACGGTGCGGGCGTAGAGCTTGGAGGTCTCCACCAGCTCGGCGGCCACCAGCCACTTCGGCGGTTTTTTATACAGGCCGGATCCGGGAAAGAGGTTGAGCTTGATGTTGCGCGCGCCGATGTAGCTCTTCTCCTCATCGCGCATGGCGATATTGCCCAGCAGCCCGGCGAGCAGGGCGCGATGCACGCCATCACCATCGATGCTCGGCTCATCCCCCTCGGGCGGCGGCTCGCGCCTGGGCATCTTCAGCCGCAGCTCGCGGACGATGGCGAGCAGCTGGCCGTGGATGTCGTGCCACTCGCGCAGGCGCACGTAACTTAAATAGCGGTCGTGGCAGGTGTTGCGCAGCTTGCTGTTGGAGAGGTGATGGGACTGTTCGTGGAACCAGTTCCAGAGCTTAATGTAACTGACGAAGTCCGACTTCTTGTCGCTGAACTCGGCGTGGCGCTGATCCGCCTTCTGCTGCGCGTCCATCGGCCGCATGCGTGGGTCCTGCACCGCCAGCGCCGAGGTGATGATCAACAGCTCGGGCAGCACCCCCTCCTTTTCCGCCGCCAGCAACATGCGCCCCAGGCGCGGGTCCAGCGGCAGGCGCACCAGCTTTTTGCCCAGCGGGGTGAGGTGGCGCCGGGCATCCACCGCCCGCAGCTCCTCCAGCAGGCGATAGCCGTCGGTGATGTAGCGGCTATCGGGCGGGTCCATGAAGGGGAAGGCCTCCACATCACCCAGGCCCAGGGCGGCCATCTGCAGGATCACGCTGGCGAGGTTGGTGCGGCGGATCTCCGGGTCGGTGTAGAGCGGGCGGGCGGCGAAATCCTCCTCGGCGTAGAGGCGGATGCAGGTGCCGGGGCCGAGGCGGCCGCAGCGCCCGGCGCGCTGATTGGCGGAGGACTGCGCTATCGACTCGATGGGCAGGCGCTGCACCTTGGTGCGGTGCGAGTAGCGGGAGATGCGCGCCAGCCCCGAATCGATGACGAAGCGAATGCCGGGCACGGTGAGCGAGGTCTCGGCGACGTTGGTGGCGAGTACGATGCGCCGCCCGCGGTGCGGCTTGAAGACCTTGTCCTGCTCGGCGGTGGAGAGACGCGAGAACAGCGGCACCACCTCGGTGTCGCGCATGGCGTGGCGCGAGAGCTGCTGGTTAACCGCGCGGATCTCGCGCTCGCCGGGGAGAAAGACGAGGATGTCCCCCAGCGGGTCGAGGCGCGCCAGCTCGTCCACCGCATCGAGGATGGCGCGCGGCAGGTCGCGGTCATGGTCATCCTCGTCCTCGCCCAGCAGCGGCCGGTAGAGCACATCCACCGGGTAGCTGCGGCCGGAGACCTCCACCACCGGGGCGTCGTTGAAGAATTTGGAGAAGCCCTCGGTGTTGATGGTGGCCGAGGTGATGATCACCTTCAGGTCGGGGCGCTTGGGCAGCAGCTGCTTGAGGTAGCCGAGCAGGAAGTCGATGTTGAGGCTACGCTCGTGGGCCTCGTCGATGATGATGGTGTCGTAGTCACGCAGCAGCGGGTCGTGCTGGATCTCCGCCAGCAGGATGCCGTCGGTCATCAGCTTGATGAGGCTCTCGGGCGAGGTGTGATCGGAGAAGCGCACCTTGTAGCCCACCAGGCGGCCCGGCTCGCTCTTCAGCTCCTCAGCGATGCGTTTGGCCACCGAGCGGGCGGCGATGCGCCGCGGCTGGGTGTGGCCGATGCGCCCGTCGATGCCGCGCCCCAGCTCCAGGCAGATCTTCGGCAACTGGGTGGTCTTGCCCGAGCCGGTCTCGCCCGCCACCACCACCACCTGATGCGCGGCGATGGCCTCGGCGATCTCCGCCCGCCGGGCGCTGACCGGCAGCTGTTCGGGGTAATCGATGGTGGGGATGGCGCTTCGACTCATGGGCGGCAATGGTACCCGATCCGGGCGCCATATTCTGGTAATGTAGGCGCTATAGCGTGTTGACTTTCCCCCAGGTGTAACGACGATGGACGCAATCGACCTTAAGCAGCCCGAGCTCTACATCAACCGCGAACTGAGCCTGCTGGCCTTCAACCGCCGGGTGCTGGCGCAGGCCCTGGACGAGCGGGTGCCGCTGCTGGAGCGGCTGCGCTACCTCTGCATCTCCAGCTCCAACCTCGACGAGTTCTTCGAGATCCGCGTCGCCGGTCTGATTCAGAAGGTGGAGTACGACTCGGTGCAGGCCGGGCCCGACAACCTCTCCCCCGCCGACACCCTCAAGCAGATCAGCGCCCAGGCCCACGAGCTGGTGGACGAGCAGTACCGCACCCTCAACGAGGTGATGCTGCCGGCGCTGGAGGAGCACGGCATCCGCTTCGTCAAACGCTGCGAGTGGAACGAGGCCCAGGCCGAGTGGCTGAAGGAGTACTTCGAGCACGAGCTGCTGCCGGTACTCAGCCCCATGGGGCTGGACCCGGCCCACCCCTTCCCGCGCATCCTCAACAAGAGCCTCTGCTTCATCGTCTCACTCAAGGGCAAGGACGCCTTCGGCCGCAACAGCGGCAAGGCGGTGGTGCAGGCGCCGCGTTCGCTGCCGCGGCTGATCAAGCTGCCCGAGTCGTGCGGCAGCGGCGCCAACGACTTCGTCTTCCTCTCCTCCATCATCCACGAGCACGTGGATGACCTCTTTCCGGGGATGAAGATCAACGGCTGCTACCAGTTCCGCGTCACCCGCAACTCCGACCTGTTCGTCGACGAGGAGGAGGTGGACGACCTGCTGCGGGCGATGGAGGGCGAGCTGCTCTCGCGCCGCTACGGTGACGAGGTGCGCCTGGAGGCGGCCGACAACTGCCCCGAGGAGATGGTGGAGTTCCTGCTCGAGCAGTTCGGCCTGCACGAGGACAACCTC
>JBFFSW010000030.1:0-9553 GCA_041572195.1 Thiohalomonadaceae bacterium
GCGGGTTGCCGTCCTCGATCATCTTCGCCTCCTCGCCCATCAGCTCGCGAATGCGCGCCTTGTCCTCTTCGGTCGACTTCTTGGTGCCGGTGGCGACCACCGTCATACCGAGGTCCTGCAGGGCCGAGATCACCGACCAGGACTTCACCCCGCCGGTGTAGAGCAGCACCCGCTTGCCACGCAGACGCTCACGCCACGGCTCCAGCAGGGCGTCGATGCGCGCCTCCTCGCGGGCGATGAGTTGTTCGGTGCGCTCGGTGAGGTCGGCGTCGTCGATGATGCGGGCGAAGTTGCGCAGGGCGTCGGAGGTGTCACGCACGCCGTAGAAGCTGCCCTCGAACCAGGGGATGGCGTACCTCTCCTCCAGCTTACGGGCGACGTTAATCATCGCCTTGGAACAGACCATCATGTTCGCCTCGGCGCGGTGCATGGTCTGGATCTCGCGAAAGCGCGAGTCGCCGGAGAGGGTGCCGAGCACGCGCAGCCCCAGCTCATCGAACAGCGGGGTGACATGCCAGTACTCACCGGCGATGTTGTACTCGCCAACCAGGGCGATGTCGTGAATGGTGCGTCCCTGGCTCAGCTCCGCCGACACAGGCCCCGGCTCGCGGGTGCCGATCACATGCTTGACCATCGCCTCTCCGGCGATGCGGTTGCCCAGGTTCTTGGTGCCGTAGAACCCGGCACCGTCCACCGGCACCACCGGCACCCCCCACTTCTCCGTGGCCGCCTTGCACACAGCGTCCACATCGTCGCCGATCAACGCCGGCACGCAGGTGTTGTAGACGAACACCGCGTTCGGCGCGTAGTCATCGATGGCCTGCTTGATGGAGTGGAACAGCCGCTTCTCACCGCGGCCCATGATCACATCCTGCTCGGTCAGGTCGGTGGTCATGCCGATGCGGTAGAGGGTCGGCCCCGAAGAGCGGGTGCCGCGGTTGTCCCAGGAGGAACCGGCGCAGGCAATGGGGCCGTGGACAATGTGCGCCACATCGGCGATGGGCAACAGCGCGATCTGCGCCCCATCAAAGGCACACCCCCCCGCCGAGGCCCCCGGCTTCGGACGCGCGCAACCGGACTTGGACTTATTGTTGTGCGCGCAGGCCGGTTCATCCAGAAGCGCGGCGATATCCTTCGGCTGCATGGTGGGTACCCCTTGTGGTGCTTTGTTTGGGGTAGTGCAACCAGCGTGCCATGCGGTAAGCCTATGATGCTATTGAAGTATCATGTGCAATGTTGTGTCGTATTTGCGACAATTTGACATGCAAAGAGAGGCAAAATACAAAGGTAAATTACTCAGAAATGACTATGCTTAGAAAAGGCTAAGCGGAGGATAAGATAATGAGCGGTGAGCGTATCATCATCGTCGGCGGTAGTGGCTTTGTTGGCAGCCACCTGGCAAAACGTTTGGTACTTGAGGGGCATCAGGTACGCATCCTCAGCCGTAACGCCAGCAACCGCTACCCGCTACCCGATGAGGTCAACCTTACCGAGTGCGACGTGCATGACCCGTCGACACTCATTAATGCCTTTCAAGGCTATAGTGTCGCCATTAATCTGGTCGGTATCCTCAACGAGAAGGGCCACAATGGGGAGGGATTTCATCATGCCCACGTGGCTTTGAGTGAAAAGGTGGTTGCGGCATGCAAGGAAAATAGCATTGATCGGATGCTCCATATGAGTGCGCTGGGGGCCGATGCCGCCAACGGACCCAGCTTCTACCTGCGCACCAAGGGGGAAGCGGAGGATGGGGTTCATGCCTCGGGGCTGAAGGTCACCAGCTTCCGCCCATCGGTGATCTTCGGCAAGGGCGACTCCTTCCTTAACCGCTTCGCCAGTCTGTTGCGCATTCCCGGCCCCTTCCCCCTCGCCTGCGCCTCGGCAAAATTCGCCCCGATATGGGTGGAAGATGTGGCTAGCTGTTTTGCCAAAGCCATTGGCAACCTGGAGACCATCGGTCAACGCTACAACCTGTGCGGCCCCAATGTCTACACCCTGGAAGAGTTGGTGAGATATACCGCAAACATGCGCTACAAAAACAAATGGATCATACCTCTCGGCGATACTCTATCAGCCATTCAAGCAAATGTGATGGAGTATGTTCCGGGAAAACCCTTCTCTCTGGATAACTACAAATCCACAAAGTCACCCAGTGTGTGTAAAGGGGAATTCCCGCCTGTCTTCGGCTTCAGCCCGCACGCACTAGAAGATATTGCTCCCGGGTATTTGCGAAGTTAGCCCCCGGTGATCACTTCACTCTGGCATGCACAGGGGACACAGTACTTAATTCATGCCCACAAACACGATCACCATAGCCTATCCGCACAGACGGAAAACAACTATCCCTCCCCACATATCTAAACTACCCAACAAGATATAAACCCCATGCCAAAACACCTAACCCCACTACTACTCACCCTCCTCCTAACCAGCTGCACCACAACACCCCCAATGGATGGCCCAGCCATCACCACCCTCTTCACCAACCAAACCTTTATCCTCACCAGCATGAAGAGCGGCAAGCGTCTGGTGGTTCACGCCGATGACGAGCAATGCACCATGCGCTATGTGGACGGGCAACGCACCAGCACGAAACCGTGGTATGTGAAGGACGAGCAGCACTGCTGCGTCAAGAAGGGCGAGGAGGTCTGCGGTGATATTCACGCCATGGGCGGGGGTGTTTATCACAAGGTGAGCGAGGGTCGGCACAGCCACACCATGGAGGGTTTCGTGGCGGGGGATCGGCTATGGTCCTATCCAGAAAATCCCGCCCCGTAGGAGCGAGCCCAGCTCGCGATTCGCGGTTTCTATTGGCGTTGGTCGCGGGGTGGAACCCGCTCCTACAGGCTTACGCCAATCCGCGCTGCTTCAAATGCAGATAATCCAGAAAATCACTCAAAAAAAACGCCCGGCGATCGGTGTCGTTGAAGAGATTCAGCGACGAGCCCTCGCCCTCTTTGTAGCCACGGAAGCCGTGCAAAAACTGCCAGGGAAGTGAGCGGTTGAAGGGGTTGTCGGCCATCATCAGGCCGGCGATCTGTTCAAACAGTTGGGCGGTTTTCTCCTCTATCCCCTCGCGGCGGTAGAAGTCCTCGGCGTTGAGGCCGTACCAGTCGAAGAGCTTGAGGTAGCGTTCGATGGGTTGCATGGCGTCAATCCAGCAGCCCCGCGCCCTTGACCCGGGCGAACAGCTGCTGGCCCGGTGCCAGCGCCATGCGCTCGGCGGAGAGGCGGCTGATGCGCGCCAGCAGCGGGGCGCCCTCGCCGGGTGGGCGCATGCGTACCAGACACTCGCCGCCCTCGCCCGCCTCCAGCGCCTCGATGCGCACCGGCCAGACATTGAGGATGGAGCTCTCCGCGTCGTCGTGGCGGCTGAGGCTGACATCACGGGCGGGGATACGCACTCGCACCCGGCTGCCGGGTTCCAGATGCGGCAGGTGGCAGACCCGCAGCTCGCCGTAGGCGCAGCGCAGGCGACTGAGGTGGTACTCATCCTCGTGCGCCTCCACCTCGGCCTCCAGCAGCGCGCCCGCCTCGTCGCCGTGACGACCGGCCAGCTCCAGGTCGGCGAACACTTCGTCGATGGGGCCGCTGGCCTCGGCGCGCCCCTGCTCCATCCACACCACGTGGTCTGCGAGGCGGGTCACCTCCTTGAGCGAGTGGCTGACGTAGAGCACCGGGATCGCCAGCTCATCGTGCAGGCGTTCGAGATAGGGCAGGATCTCCTGCTTGGAACGCCCATCCAGTGCCGATAACGGTTCGTCCATCAGCAGCAGCCGCGGACTGGTGAGCAGGGCGCGGGCAATGGCCACCCGCTGACGCTCGCCGCCGGAGAGGCGCCGCGGCTTGCGCGACAGAAGATGTTCAATCCCCATCATCGCCACCGCCTCGTCGAAACCGACGCGCCGCTCCGACTCGGCAACGCGGCTCATGCCGAAGCGCAGGTTTTTATCCACGTCCAGGTGAGGAAAGAGGCTGGCCTCCTGAAAGACATAGCCCAGAGCACGACGATGAGTAGGCAAAAAACTTTTTCCGTCCTGCCAGGTTTCACCATTAACCACCAAACGACCATCGAAACGCTCCAGCCCGGCGATGGCGCGCAGCAGGGTGGTCTTGCCGGAGCCGGAGTGGCCGAACAGGGCACTCACCCCTCGACTGGGCAGATGCACATCCACACTCAGCGAGAACTCGCCAAGCTCGGCGGAAAAGCGGGCCTCAATGCTCATTGCGCCCTCCCCGACCAATACGACCATTGAGCAGATACAGCGCCAGTAAAACGATAAAGGCGAAGCCGATCATCCCGGCGGAGAGGATGTGCGCCTGGGCGTACTCCAAGGTCTCGACGTGGTCATAGATGGCCACCGACAGCACCTTGGTCTCGCCGGGGATGTTGCCGCCGATCATCAGGATCACCCCGAACTCACCGACGGTGTGGGCGAAGCCCAGCACCATGGCAGTGAGAAAGCCGGGGCGGGCCAGCGGAACGGCGACGTGGATGAACTGCTGCCAGGGGGATGCGCGCAGGGTGGCGGCCACCTCCAGCGGCCTGCGGCCCAGCGCCTCGAAGGCATTTTGCAGCGGCTGGACGACGAAGGGCAACGAGTAGATCACCGAGGCCACCACCAACCCGGCGAAGGTGAACGGCAGGGTGCCGACACCCAGCCACTGGGTGAACTGACCGCCGGGGCCGTTGGGGCCGAGAAAGACCAGTAGATAAAAGCCGATCACCGTCGGTGGCAGCACCAGCGGCAGCGCCACCAACGCGCCAACCGGATGCTTCCAGCGCGAGGCGGTGCGGGCCAGCCACCAGGCGATGGGTGTCCCCACCAGCAGCAGCAGCACGGTGGTCAGCGAGGCCAGCTTCAGGCTCAGCCAGACCGGCTGCCAATCAAAGGCCATAGCCATACCCCGCGATCACCTCGCGCGCAGTAGCGCCCTTGAGAAACTCGACAAAGGCGATGGCCGCCGGATTGTGCTCGCCCTTTTTCAACAACACCGCCTGCTGTGCGATGGGCGCGTAATAATCCTGAGGGATGAGCCAAACACTCCCCTCCCCGCTCCACGCCTTCACCTGCGAATAGGCGACGAAGCCGACATCGACATTACCGCTGGCGCTGAACTGAAAGGTCTGGGCGATGGAGTCGCCGCGTACCATTTTCGGCCGCATTTCTGACCACACCCCAAGGCGCTCCATCACCTCACGCGCGGCGCGACCATAAGGGGCGGTCTTCGGATTGGCCATGGCGGCGCGGCTGATCCCGCCCGCCTTCAGATAGGCCTCGCCATCGTCGAACCGCCCCGGCTCGGGGCTCCACAGCGCCAGTCGGCCGATGGCGTAGGTGAAGCGGCTGCCCGCCACCGCCAGCCCCTCGGCCTCTGCCCGCTGGGGACGCTCGGCGTCGGCGGCGAGGAACAGCTCGAAGGGGGCACCGTGGGCGATCTGCGCGTAGAGCTTGCCGGTGGATCCGTAGCTGAGTTTGATGGTGTGGCCGGACTCACGCTCGAACAGCGGCGCCAGCTCGCGGGCGGCGGCGGTGAAGTTGGCGGCGACCGCCAGGTGCAGGGACTCCGCCCAGGCCTGGGGCTGGGAGAGCGACAGCAGGGCGATGAGCAAGCATCGAATCAACATGCGGGCACCTCGTTCGGGGGAGGCTTATGATCGCCCCACCGTCGCTGTGATCGCAACTATTCCTCACGCTCGGCGATGACGATACCTGCGGCCGCGGCGGTGTCGTTGGTGAGGCTGAGACAGCCGTCGCCACCGGCCACCAGATAGACATCGAAGCCATCCGCCTCGGCCACCGGTCGGGCGTTGGCGGGGATGTCATCCTCGCTGCAGTGAGTAAAGCGCAGGGGGGCCAAGTCCGCCTTCAGCGCCTCGATGCCGCTCACCAGGTCATCATAGGCGGAGAGCCGGGCGGAGATCTCAATCGGCAGTTGCGGCTCGATCATGCCCGGCCTCTCATCGCCTTGGCCAGCCACGGTGGCGGGGTATCGCCGAGCACCCGCTGCAATTCGTCCAGCACCTCGGCGGCGGCGGCGCCGTTGGGCAGCTTGATCGGGTGGATGTCGCGCTTGACCACCTTGGCCGCGGCCGGGCCGCCGATGGAGACCACGTAGAGCAGCTGACAGTCGGCCAGGCTCTCGGCGCGGAAGTCGTTCTTGTCGTCGCTGCGGCTGGGGGAGTGGGCCATCGAGCGGATATCGATGAGGCGACTCGCATCGGCGCTCACCTGATAGATCAGGAAACGGGCGCAGGAGCCGAAGTGGCCGTCCAGACGCTCACCGTTGTTGGAGGCGATGGCGATGCGGATGGAGTCGGGCATATCGCCGTCGTTATAAGCTTCGGGGGTGGGCAGCGCCTCGTCGCTCAGCTCGACGCCCTCCTTGCCCCAAAGGCAATCCAGCGCCTGCTTGATGGCGGGCAGCGGGGTTTCGTTGAACAGTCCGTCGCCCGACTCGGTGAGCTGACGCACGGTCAGGCGGGTGAGTTTCTCCTCGGTCAGCGGCATCTCCAGCGCCTTGATCAGCACCGGCACCAACTGCGAGGCCTCGACATCAGGAAGGCTGCGAACGGCCAGACCGATACGCAGCGCCACCTGGGGTGTCATACCCTCGGCCATTTCGATCAACTCGATCAGGCCGGAAGAATGCAGTCATCGACCGGGCAGGCCACCTCGCACTGGGGCTCGTCGAACTCACCCTCGCACTCGGTACAGGCATCCGCGTCGATCACATAGAGTCCCTTCCTCTTCAACACCGCGCCCATCGGGCAGACCGGCATGCAGTCACCGCAGGCGGTGCACTCCTCTTCAACGATGTACATAGCCATGATGTGTTCTCCTATGGACTACAGACGCTTGGCGCGCACGGTGATGGGCAGCTTGGGGGCCGGTTCCATCGGCTCGATGAAGTAGTTGGAGCCGTCGGCCAGCTCCACCTCACCACCCCACTTCTCGTCGCTGTCGAACTCCATCGAGGAGATCCCCTCCTCCAGGTCCTTCTTGGCAACGTAGAAAGAGAGCGCCCCCTGCGCGTCACGTCGAATCATTACACTGGGCATAAATCACCTTTAGCCGCTGACGTGGGCACCTTGCGGTGCCCACCCTAGGCCCCTATCTGACCAGGTCGTGGTTGTAGTCGGTGGTGCCCATGCCGCGGGTCTCCTCATCCAGGCGCTCCAGCACCGCGTTCACCAGGGTGGTGACGATCTGCATGGCGCCTTCGTACCCGAGGGTGGTCTGGCGGTGCAGGTGGTGACGGTCGAAGATGGGGAAGCCGATGCGAATCAGCGGCACCTCGAACTCCTTGCCCTTGTGCAGGGTGTCACGCTGGATGAACTTGCCGTAGCTGTTGCCGATCATGAAATCCGGCTTGTTGGTGAACATCAGCGAACGGAAGTGCCACAGGTCCTTGCCGATGTGGACGTTGGTCTCCTGACCGTACGGGGAGGCCTCCAGCATCGCCTTCATCGCCTTCATCCAACGCTTGTTGGCGGCGTTGCAGAGCACATCGGTGGGCTCGGCTCCCAGCTCCAGCAGGAACTTGGTCATGCCCATGACGTAATCGGCGTCACCGTAGAGGGCGAAGCGCTTGCCGTGCAGCCAGGTGTGGGAGTCCTGCATCATGTCCACCAGGCGACCACGCTCCAGCTCCAGGGAGGCAGGGACCGGCTTGCCGGTGAGCTCGGAGACCTTCATCAGGAAGGCGTCGGTCCACTCCAGACCCATGGGGATATCGATCTCGGAGGTCTCGTGCTTCCAGGTGTTCTTGGAGAACTTCTTGCCCTTCACCGACTGCCACGGCTGCAGGAACAGGGTATCGATGGCGTTGGGGGCGTCCTTCATCTCCTCCATGGTGGTGCCACCGGCGTACATGCGGAACTGACCGTCGGCCGGGGTATCGAGCACCTCGGAGGGGTCGGAGAGCAGGGTGTAGTCCACGCCCATCTCCGCCATCATGCGCTTCATCACACGGTAATTGCCGAGGTAGGTCTCGAAGCCCGGCACGATGTTGATCTTGCCGTTGCTGCCGACCACCTTGTCTTCCATGTGGTTGAGGGTGAAGTAGCGCTGCATGCCCTCGAACATGTTGTCCCAACCGGTGGTGTGGGAGCCGACGAAGCTCGGGGTGTGGGCGAACGGCGTGGGGAAATCCGCCTCGATGTAGCCCTCCTTCTTGGCGTTGCCGATGAAGGCGTTGAGGTCGTCACCGATAACCTCGGCCATGCAGGTGGTGGAGACGGCGATCATCTCCGGCTTGTAGAGGGCCTTGGCGTTCTCCAGACCGGCGAACATGTTCTTCTGCCCACCGAACACCGCCGCGTCTTCGGTCATTGAGTCGGAGACGCAGGAGACCGGCTCCTTGAAGTGGCGGTTAAAGTAGGTGCGGAAGTAGGCCACGCAACCCTGCGAGCCGTGCACGTAGGGCATGGTCTTCTCGAAGCCCAGGGCGCAGAGCACCGCGCCCAGGGGCTGACAGGCCTTGGCCGGGTTGACGGTCAGGGCCTCGCGGTTGAAGTTGAGCTCCTGATACTCCTCGGTGGTGGTCCACAGGAAGGTCTCTTCGATCTTGTCCTGCGGCACCTTGTTTTCGTACAGCTCCTGCTTCTTGCCCAGGCTCTCCTTGTACTCATCCTCGCGGAAGAGCGGGTAACAGGGCATCACTTTTTCGGCTGACTGAGGCATAACGTTTCTCCTGCCGCGGCACTAATCCGTGCCAGCGGCGTCGATGGCATAAAGGGTCGGTACTTAGGCCGCGGCGGAATCCGCCGTCGCGCTCTCGGCCTTCCACGGCGCGGTCATCTTGCCCCAGCAGGGGTTGTTGACCGTCATGTCCATGTCGCGGGCGAAGATGGCGAAGCCGTCGTAGCCGTGGTACGGGCCGGAGTAGTCCCAGCTGTGCATCTGGCGGAAGGGGATGCCCATCTTCTGGAAGATGTACTTCTCCTTGATGCCGGAGCCGATGAGGTCGGGCTTGACCTTCTTCACGAACTCCTCGAACTCGTAGCCGGTGACATCGTCGTAGAGCAGGGTGGCGTTACCCATGTCCTTGATGGTGCGGTCGTAGTCGTCGTTATGGGCGAACTCGTAACCGGTGCCGACCACCTCCATGCCCAGGTCCTCGTAGGCGCCGATGACGTGACGCGGACGCAGACCGCCGACGTAGAGCATCACCCGCTTGCCCTCGAGGCGCGGCTTGTACTTGTCGATCACCGCCTGCATCAGCGGCTTGTACTTGGCGATCACCTCTTCGGCCTTGGCCTGAATGCTGTCATCGAAGTGGGCGGCGATCTTGCGCAGCGACTCTTCGATCTTGGTGGGGCCGAAGAAGTTGTACTCCATCCACGGGATACCGAACTTCTCCTCCATGTGACGGGAGATGTAGTTCATGGAGCGGTAGCAGTGCAGCAGATTGAGCTTCACACGCGGGGTGTTCTGCATCTCCTCCACGGTGCCATCGCCGGACCACTGGGCAACCACGTTCAGGCCCATCTCCTCGAGCAGGGTACGCGAGGCCCAGGCATCACCACTGATGTTGTAGTCACCGAGGA
>JBFFSW010000031.1:0-9521 GCA_041572195.1 Thiohalomonadaceae bacterium
CGTGGTTCACGGAGAAGCCCAGGGCGCCGGCATTGTGGCCGTTGGGGGTACCGTAGGTGGCGCCGTCCATCAGGTACAGACCGTTGTTGGTGTTGTCGCCGGACACGCTGACGATCTCGGCCTGCAGGGTACCGGTGATGCTGACCTCGGCCATCGCGGCGGGGGCAACCATGGCGCTGGCAACGGCCAGGGCGATCATGTTCTTTTTCATAATCTGCAACTCTCCAATTTTTTTGGTTTACAGGTGCTACGAACAAAATTAATTTTGTGCCTGTCTCCAGGCAGCCGTTACTCTAGAACACCTTGACACACAATTGCAACAGCATACTTGTGACTTATGCCACAAAATGATTTTATGTTGACAAAAAGCAACTTATCTTATTTTTCAAGGGGATAAGCAGATCATCCTCAACCAACGCTTTAATTCCCCACTCTTCGCTTGTTGCATCTATGCAACAAAAGCTCATAACTCATTAATTAATATGCAATTATATTCGGGAAAAGAAAAAGGCCCGCATAATGCGGGCCTTTTTCGGCGTTGGCTGGGGGACTAGGATTCGAACCTAGGTTGACGGAGTCAGAGTCCGTAGTCCTGCCGCTAGACGATCCCCCAAGAAACTGCTGCCCATCCAGAACATCGCCAATGGCGATGTCCAGGAGGGAAAACGCATTAGCGCTTGGAGTACTGCGGACGCTTGCGCGCCTTGTGCAGACCGATCTTCTTACGCTCAACCTCACGGGCGTCACGGGTCATGAAGCCGCCGGCACGCAGGGCCTTGCGCAGCTCCTCGTCGTAGCTGACCAGGGCACGGGCGATGGCGTGACGAATCGCGCCGGCCTGCCCGGTGTTACCACCACCCTTAACGGTGATCTTGAAGTCGAACTTGTCGCCCATCTCCACCGCCTCGAGGGGCTGACGAACCACCATGCGGGCGGTTTCGCGGCCGAAGTAATTCTCGATGCTGCGGTTGTTGATGGTGATGTTGCCACTGCCGGCGCTCATGAAGGCGCGCGCGGTGGAACTCTTACGACGACCGATGCTGCTGTAGGTCTCTGCCATTTCCTTAACCTTTACTCTTAGATTTCCAGCGGCTTGGGCTGCTGCGCGGCGTGATTGTGCTCACCACCGGCATACACCTTCAGCTTGCTGAACATGGCGCGACCCAGCGGGTTCTTCGGCAGCATGCCTTTGACGGCCTGCTGAATCACGCGCTCGGGGGCCTTGTCGATCAACTTGTTAAAGTTGATGCTCTTGAGGCCGCCGGGGTAACCGGTGTGGCTGTAGTACATCTTATCGCTAGCCTTGTTACCGGTGACGCGCACCTTCTCGGCATTGATCACGATGATGTAGTCACCGGTATCCACGTGCGGGGTGTACACAGGCTTGTGCTTACCGCGCAGGCGACGGGCGATCTCGGTCGCCAGACGACCAAGGGTTTTATTACTGGCATCAACCACGAACCAGTCGCGTTCGACGGTCTCGGGTTTGGCGCTAAAAGTCTTCATCCCAAATAACTCCAACAAGGGGCGGGCCGACAAAGAAGCGGAATCTTATAGAAAACGGCGGCGGCTGGCAACCCCCTCGCCCTCTTTTTGTTCCAGCCCGCCCGCGGGCAAAAAAAAAGCGCGACCAAGGGGGGCAGGTCGCGCTGAATATCCACCAAAGGAGGATGGAGGAGTCTTGACCCGCCGCCGAAGGAGTTAGCAGCGAATCAGTAATTGCTAATATAGCGATATCCTCATGCAAGGTCAACACTATGGTTGAACCTTTTTCTCCGCCCCGGTGGAAGATGGGGGTAAACCAAAAAGGAGAGTGGTCATTATCCGCCGGGGGCCATAGCGCGCCTAGCAGACCAATTCCCAATAGGGTGTAGGGGTTGGGCCGACGCGGCTCAGTGGTGCAGACGGCGGCGCACCAGACGGGTGGCCAGGCCCAGGGACAGAACGGCGTAGATGCCGGGCAGGGCCAGGTGCAGGGTGATCGCCTCCGGCGTCGCCCCCGCCATCAGCGGACGGGCCAGGGCGATGAGGTGGCTGAGTGGCAGCGCCTGAGCCAGCCACTGCACCGCCTCGGGCAGGTTATCGGAGGGGAAGAAGACCCCACTGATAAGTAGCATGGGGGTGAGCAGCAGGGTGAAGTAGTACATGAAGAAGTCATAGCTGCGGGAGACGGCGGTCACCACCAGCGCCATGGCGGCGAAGCAGAGACCACCGAGCAGGGCCAGCGGCAACAGCCACAGCGCTGCCCAGCTGTGCACCGCCCCCAGGGTGGCGGCCACCAGCAGGATCAACGCGGCGCTGAGGGTGGCCTTGCTGGCGGCCCACACCGCCTCGCCAAGGATGATGTCCTCCACCTCCAGCGGCGCGTGCAGCATCGCCCCCCAGGTCTCCTGCACCGCCATGCGGGTGTAGGCCGAGTAGATCCCCTCGAAGCTGGCGGTGTTCATGATGCTGGCACAGACGAAGCCGGAGGCGAGGAAGCTGAGGTAGTCCTGGCCGCTCACCTCCCCCACCATCACCCCCAGGCCGAAGCCCAGGGCCAGCAGATAGAGCAGCGGCTCGCCGATATTGCCCAGCAGCGCCGGGCCCGCCAGCTTGTTCCATACCCGCGCGTTGCGCCGCCATACGGCGCGCCAGCGCCCGGCCAGCAAAGCTCGGATGCCAAAGCTGATCCCATCAACCATCGCGCAACTCCCGTCCGGTGAGCTTGAGGAAGACATCCTCCAGGTCGGCGGGGCGACTAAGGTAGCGCAGCTCGTGGTCGCAGAGGGAGTCGACCAGCGCGCGTTCCTCATCCACATAGCAGAAGAGGGTCTCGCCCACCCGCTCGCTGCGCAGCGCCAGGCGCCGCCCGGCCTCCTCGAACCAGCGATCCAGCCCCGGCCCGTGCACCTCCACCACGTGGCGCTCGATGTGGCGCTCGATCAGCTCATCGGGGCTGCCACAGTCGAGGATGCGCCCGCGATCCATGATCGCCAGGCGATCGCAGAGGCGCCGTGCCTCATCCATATAGTGGGTGGTGAGGATCAGCGTGCGCCCCTCCACCAACAGCCCGCGCAGCCGCTGCCAGATGAGCTGGCGGGCCTGCGGGTCGAGGCCGGTGGTGGGCTCGTCCAGCACCACCAGACGCGGGTCGTTGACCAGCGCGCGGGCGATGGAGAGGCGCCGCTTCATGCCGCCGGAGAGGGCGTAGATGGAGGAGTCCGCGCGGCTCTCCAACGAGGCCACCTCCAGTAGATAGGGCAGGCGCTCGGCCAGCTCGCGGCGGCCAATGCCGAAGTAGTCGGCGTAGGTGCGCAGGTTCTCGACCACGGTGAAGTCCGGGTCCAGATTGTCCAGCTGCGGCACCACCCCCAGCTCGTGACGCATCTCCCGCGCCTGCTCCGGCACCGGGCGACCGAGCACGCTCAGCTCGCCGCCATCCGGCGGACTGAGGCCGAGGAGCATACGCAGGGTGGTGGTCTTGCCCGCGCCGTTGGGGCCGAGCAGGCCGAAGCACTCCCCGGCCCGCACTTCCAGGTCGATACCGTCCACCACGCACACTCCCGCGTAGCTTTTACGCAGGCCGCGGGCCTCGACGACGGGAGAATGTTCACTGACGGACATGGATGGACTCACAAAGGCAACGGCCCAGACTGTATAATGCACGCAGGCCTACGGCAACACATCAGCTCCGAGCACACCGCCCTTGAATCGCGATCCCCTCCTCCACGCCGCCGACCAGTGCGTCTTCTGCGGCCTCTGCCTGCCCCACTGCCCCAGCTACCGGCTGGAGCGGCGCGAGCCAGAGTCGCCGCGCGGGCGCATCAGTCTGATCCAGGGCTTACTGCGCGGCACCCTGGAGGCGGACACGGCGCTCATCGCCCACCTCGACCACTGCCTCGCCTGCCGCGCCTGCGAGCGGATGTGTCCGTCGAAGGTGCCCTACGGCACGCTCATCGACGCCGCCCGCGAACGGCTGCTGGACGAGGGCCAGCGCGACACCCCGCCCGCCCTCGCCCGACTGCTGGCCGCGGTGGAGGAACCGGGCAAGCTGCAAAAGGCCGCCACCGCACTGCGCCTCTACCAACGCAGCGGCGCACAGCGGCTGGCCCGCGGCAGCGGCCTGTTGAAAGGCCTGGGTCTCGACGGCCTGGAGCGACAGCTACCCGCCATCCCCGAGCGGCACGAACTGCGCGAACACTACCCAGCGGCCCCCGGCGTCGAGGCGCGCGGCCGCGTCGGCCTGTTCCGCGGCTGCATCGGTTCGCTGCTGGAGGGGGAGGTACAGGAGCGGGCCATCGCCCTGCTCACCCGCCTCGGCTTCGAGGTGCTGGTCCCCGCCGGACAGGGCTGCTGCGGCTCGCTGCACCAGCACCATGGCGAGCACGCCAGGGCCGTCACGCTGGCCCAGCGCAACGCCCAGGCCTTCGCCGGGCTGGAGCTGGACGCCCTCGTCGGCTCCACCGTCGGCTGTGTCGCCCAGCTGCTGGAATCCCCTCAGGTGCTGGAGAGCGAACTGGGGGCGCCGGTGTTCGAGCTATGCGACTTCCTCGACCGCCACTGGTCCGAGTCGCTACGCATCGAGCCAGTGAGCAAAAGCATCGCCCTGCACCTCCCCTGCTCGCAGCGCAATATCGTCCGCCGCCCCGAGGCAGTGGCCGGACTACTCTCGCGGGTGCCGGGCCTGGCGATCGTCGAACTGCCGGGCAACGACATCTGCTGCGGCGCCGCGGGCAGCTACCTGCTCACCCAGCCCGCCAAGGCCGAGGCCCTGGCCCAGCCCAAGCGCAAGGCCTTCTCCGAACTGGGCGCGGAGCTGCTGGTGAGCAACAACATCGGCTGCGCGAACCACATCGCGGGCGATGCGATTGAGGTGGTCCACCCGCTGCAACTCATGCATATCGAGTGAATTTGCATTAACCTTATAGCCACTGAACCGACCCAAGGGACACACCCATGGAACAGCGCCACTACTCCCCCCTCGACCGCCTGATGCTCAACGTCGACATGGCGGTGCGCACCGTCTTCGGCCGCCCGCAGCTGACCGAGCGCGCCGACCCCGCCGCCGAGGTGGAGGAGCACGAGCTGAGCGCCGAGGAGAAGCGCCACGTCGCCGGTCTGATGCGCCTCAACCACTCCGGCGAGGTGTGCGCCCAGGCCCTGTACCAGGGCCAGGCGCTCACCGCCAAGCTGCCCGAGGTGCGCGAGAGCATGGAGCGCGCCGCCATGGAGGAGAACGACCACCTGGACTGGTGCGAGCGCCGGGTCAAGCAGATGGGCTACGACAAGAGCCTGCTCAACCCCTTCTGGTACGGCGCCTCCTTCACCATCGGCGCTCTCGCCGGGGCCGCCGGTGACAAGTGGAGCCTGGGCTTCGTCGCCGAGACCGAACACCAGGTGGTGCGCCACCTCGACGAGCACCTGGCCAAGCTCCCCGCCCAGGACGACAAGTCCCGCGCCATCCTCCAGCAGATGAGAGAGGACGAACTGGGCCACGCCACCGTCGCCCTGGAGGCGGGCGGCGCCGAGCTGCCGGGGCCGATCAAGGGGTTGATGCAGTTGACCTCGAAGGTGATGACCAAGACGGTTTATCGCATCTAAAAAAAAGGCCGCTCATCGAGCGGCCTTTTTTTCTGCTTACCTCAATCCCTTGGGTATTGAGGTCATGTTACTACCGTAGAAGATCTCCAGGATCTCCCGCTCGACGCGGCGGCGGATCTTCTTCTGCTCGGCGGCGCTGAGGTCCTCGGCCTCGACGCCGAAGAGGTAGGTGTCCAGATCCAGATTCTTGAGCATCATCTTGGTGTGGAAGATGTTCTCCTGGTAGACATTCACGTCGATCATCTCGTAACGCGCCTTGGTGTCCTTGGCGATGAAGTTCTGGATCGAGTTGATCTTGTGGTCGATGAAGTGCTTCTTGCCCTTCACGTCGCGGGTGAAGCCGCGCACCCGGTAGTCCATGGTGACGATGTCGGACTCGAAGCTGTGGATCAGGTAGTTGAGCGCCTTCAGCGGCGAGATGCGACCACAGGTGGAGACGTCGATATCGGCGCGGAAGGTGGCGATGCCCTCGTGCGGATGGGTCTCCGGATAGGTGTGCACGGTGATGTGACTCTTGTCCAGATGACCGACCACGGACTCGGGCAGCGGGCCGGGGGCCTCGCTGTTGGAGAGCTGCTCGGCCACCACCGGCTCCTCGGAGATGAGGATGGTGACGCTGGCGCCCTGCGGGTCGTAATCCTGGTGGGCGATGTTAAGTATATTGGCGCCGATGATGTCGGTCACATCGGAGAGGATATTGGTCAGACGCTCGGCGTTGTACTCCTCATCGATGTACTCGATGTACTCCTGACGCTGCTCCTCACTCTGGGTGTAGCAGATGTCATAGATATTGAAGCTAAGGGTCTTGGTCAGGTTGTTGAAACCGTGCAGCTTGAGTTTATTCATTCGCCCGTGCTCACTCCTCGACGATCTCGAAATCGTGGCTGATAGAAACCCCGGCATTGCCGAGCATGATGGAAGCGGAGCAGTACTTCTCGGCCGAGAGCGACACCGCCTTCTCCACCTTCTTGGGGGTGAGGCCCTCGCCCTTCACCTTGAAGTGGATGTGAATCTTGGTAAACACCTTGGGCTCGGTCTCAGCGCGCTCAGCCTCCAGCTCGGCGACCACGTCCGAGACCGCCTCGCGTGACTTCTTGAGGATGTGCACCACATCGAAGGAGGCACAGCCGCCCATGCCCAGCAGCAGCATCTCCATCGGCCGCGGACCGAGGTCGCGCCCGCCGCTCTCCGGCGGGCCGTCCATCAGCACCGCGTGCCCGCTGCCGGACTCGCCGAGGAAGCTGGCCTCCTCCACCCATTTGATACGTGCCTTCATGGACACCACTCCGGTTCAAATCTCGAATGGCCGCTATTCTACCCCCTGCGGACGCACTTGTACCCCCCAAATGCATCGCCTTGAGCCCCCGCCCTTGCTTGTGGGCGGGGCGGCTGGTATATGTGTACGCACATATATATAAGGTTAACGACCCGAAGAGAGGGCACATGGAGTTCCGACCGCCGCAGGCCGACGCCACGCTTGAGCGTTTCCTCGAGCACTGCCACCGCCGCCGCTACCCCAGCAAGAGCACCATCATCTGCGCCGGGGACAAGCCCGACATCCTCTATTACATCGTCAAGGGCTCGGTTACCGTCCTCATCGAGGATGACGAGGGGCGCGAGATTGTCCTCGCCTACCTCAACGAGGGGGACTTCTTCGGCGAGATGGGGCTGTTCGAGACCGGTGGCGAGGGGCGCTCGGCCTGGGTCCGCGCCCGCACCGAGTGCGAGCTGGCCGAGATCAGCTACAGCCGCTTCCGTCAGCTGGCCCAGGAAGACGCCGAGATCCTCTTCGCCCTCTCCACACAGATGGCCACCCGCCTGCGCGACACCAGCCGCAAGGTCAGCGACCTGGCCTTTCTGGATGTCACCGGTCGCATCGCCGGGACCCTGCTGGATTTGACCAAGCAGCCCGACGCCATGACCCACCCCGACGGCATGCAGATCAAGATCACCCGCCAGGAGCTGGGGCGCATCGTCGGCTGCTCCCGCGAGATGGCCGGGCGCGTGCTCAAGAACCTCGAGGAGCAGGGGCTGATCTCGGTAGCGGGCAAGACCATCGTGGTGTTCGGCACCCGCTAAGCAAGGGCGCCTGAATGAAGAAAGCCGGGCAGTGCCCGGCTTTTTTTATGCGAACAACTCCGCCAGCATCGCCCCCGGGTCATCGGCGCGCATGAAGGCCTCGCCGACCAGGAAGGTGTTGACGCCGTGCCCGCGCATCAGCGCCACGTCTTCGCGGCTGTGGATGCCGCTCTCGGTGACCACGATGCGGTTCTCCGGGATCTGCTCCAGCATCCCCAGGGTGGTATCCAGGCCGACCTCGAAGGTACGCAGGTTGCGGTTGTTGATCCCCACCAGCGGCAGGCGCAGCGGCAGGCTGCGGTCCAGCTCCTTCTCATCATGCACCTCCACCAGTACATCCATCCCCAGGTGCAGGGCGGTGGCGGTCAGCTCCTCCATCTGCACGTCGTCCAGGCAGGCGGCGATCAGCAGGATGGCGTCGGCGCCGATGGCCCGTGCCTCATACACCTGATAGGGGTCGATGATGAACTCCTTGCGCAGCACCGGCAATGAACAGGCGGCGCGCGCCTGCCGCAGGTACTCCTCGGAGCCCTGGAAGAAGTCGGCGTCGGTAAGCACTGACAAACACGCCGCCCCGCCCTTCTCATAACTGGGGGCGATCTCGGCGGGGACGAAATTCTCGCGAATCACCCCCTTGCTCGGCGAGGCCTTCTTGATCTCGGCGATCACCGCGGGCAGGCCCGCCGCCAGCTTGGCCTCAATGGCGGCGACGAAGCCGCGCGGGGCGTCCTGGGCCTTGGCCCGCTCGGCCAGCTCGGCGACCGAAACCTTGGCCGAGCGCTCGGCGATCTCCTCGCGCTTACGGGCGACGATCTTCTTGAGGATGTCGGGGGTCTTGCTCATTCAATCAATCTCAAAAGCTGTTGCTGAGGGACACCAGGGCATCGAGCCTGGCCGCCGCCTCGCCGGAGTCGATCACCGCCTGGGCGCGCTCGATACCGGCGGCCAGGGTCTCGGCCAGCCCGGCGGCGTAGATGGCGGCACCGGCGTTGAGGGCGACGATGTCACGGGCCGGGCCCTTCTCTCCGGCCAGCACCCCCTTGACCACCGCCAGCGAACCCTCGGCCGAGTCCACCGCCAGGGCGGCGATGTCGGTGCGGGTCATGCCGAAATCCTCGGGCTGGATGGTGTAAGTGCTCACTGCGCCGTCCTTGAGCTCGGCGACGAAGGTCTCGGCGCCAATGGAGATCTCGTCCATGCCGTCGGCGGCGTGCACCACCAGCACGTGGTTGCTGCCGAGCTTGTTCAACACATTGGCCAGCGGCTCGACCATCTCGCGGGCGAAGACGCCGAGCACCTGGTTGGGCGCACCCGCCGGGTTGGTAAGCGGACCGAGGACGTTGAAGATGGTGCGCACGCCCATCTCCCGGCGCGGGCCGATGGCGTGCTTCATGGCGCTGTGGTGGGCGGGGGCGAACATGAAGCCGACCCCCACCTGCTCCACGCACTGGGCCACCTGCTCGGGGCTAATGCCCAGGTTCACCCCGGCCGCCTCCAGCACGTCGGCGCTGCCGGACTTGGAGGAGATGGAGCGGTTGCCGTGCTTGGCCACGCGGCCACCGGCGGCGGCCACCACGAAGGCGGAGGTGGTGGAGATATTAAAGGTGGAGGCGGCGTCGCCACCGGTGCCACAGGTGTCGACCACGTGCTCGCCGGAGACCTTCACCCCGGCGGCCAGCTCGCGCATCACCGAGGCGGCGGCGGCGATCTCATCCACCGTCTCCCCCTTCATGCGCAGGCCGATGAGGAAGCCGCCGATCTGCGCCGAGGTCGCCTCGCCGGTCATGATGGTGCGCATCACCGCGCGCATCTCATCGCCGCTGAGGTCGCGTCGCTCGGTTACCGCCTTGATGGCCGCC
>JBFFSW010000032.1:0-9338 GCA_041572195.1 Thiohalomonadaceae bacterium
GCCGACTGGCTCTACACCTACTTCCGTAGCTTCTACGTCGACGAGAAGCGTCCCTTCGGTGTCAACAACACCGTGTTCCCGGACGTGGGCATGCCGCACGTGCTGTGGGAGCTGGAGGGTCTGAAGGCCCCCATCACCAAGACCGAGATCGGCGCCGATGGTTATGAGCACACCGTCATCACCGGTTTCGAGGTGGTGCAGCCCGGCAGCATGAACGCCGCCGAGTACGACCAGGCCGCGCGCGACCTGACCGCCTTCCTCGTCTACATGGGCGAGCCGGCGATCCTGGTGCGCAAGGATCTGGGCGTGAAGGTGCTCATCCTCCTCTTCTTCTTCGCCGTTCTGGCGTTTCTGCTGAAGAAGGAATACTGGTGCGACGTGCACTAAGCACAACAGCTAAGGGACCGGGTGTGGTAAAATGCGCCCGGTCCTGACGCTGAAAAGCGCCTAAGTTTTTTGAACGGGGGGCTCAGCCCCCTGTTCCATTATGTGAGTTCAGGAGTTGCTTCATGGCCGTGGTCGCCAATCGTCGTTCCGTAATGTGTCTGTTCTCCGGTGCCGACGACATCTACAGCCACCGTGTCCGCATGGTGCTGGCTGAAAAGGGTATCAACGTCGAGATCGTCGATGTGACCGATAACGATAAGCCCGAAGACCTGCTCGACCTCAACCCCTACGCCGACGTACCCACCCTGGTCGACCGTGACCTGGCGCTGTACGGCTCGCAGGTGATCATGGAGTACCTGGACGAACGTTTTCCGCATCCGCCGCTGATGCCGGTGGACCCGGTATCCCGCGCCAAGAATCGCCTCATGCGTTACCGCCTGGACCGCGATCTCTACAGCCGCGTGGATATCATCCTCAGCGGTTCGGACAAGGCCGCCACCAAGGCGCGTAAGGAGATCCGCGACAATCTCACCATGATTGCCCCGGTCTTCGAGCAGATGCCCTACTTCCTCAGCGAGGATTTCAGCCTTTCCGACTGCTACCTGCTGCCGCTGCTCTGGCGTCTGCCGCAGCTGGGGGTCAACCTGCCCAAGCAGGCTCAGCCTCTGCTCGACTACGCCGAGCGTGAGTTCGCCCGCGAGCCCTTCCGCAACAGCCTCAGCGAGGTGGAGAAGGAGATGCGCGAGTAATCGCGTAGTCCCCGTCATGACTCCGAGTCGCCCCTACCTGATCCGCGCGCTCTACGACTGGATCCTCGACAACGGCCTGACCCCATACATCCTGGTCAGCGCCGAGCACGAGGGTACGGTGGTGCCCGAGCAGTACGTGGAGGACGGCAAGATCGTCTTCAACGTCAATCCCAGCGCGGTGCAGAATCTGGAGTTGGCCAACCACGGCATCCACTTCGATGCCCGCTTCTCCGGCACGCCGATGCAGGTGAGCCTGCCGATCATGTCGGTGTTGGCCATCTACGCCAAGGAGAACGGCAAGGGCATGGTCTTTACCGAGGAGGAGGGCGAGGAGCCGCCGCCGGAGCCGCCCAGGGATGAAGAGAAGCGTCCCAGCCTGAGGCTGGTGAAGTAACGAAAGAGGCCGTCGAAAGACGGCCTTTTTTTATGCCCGCGTCAGGCCGAGATAGATCGCCTCATCCTCCGCCGAGTGCACGCAGGCGATGATCCGTTTGAAGCTGCCGACATATTCGCGCATCACTGAAACGGCGACGCGCGCCGCCGCCTCCTTGGGGTAGCCGTAGACGCCGCTGGAGATGGCGGGGAAGGCGATGGATTTGACGCCGTGCTCCAACGCCAGCTCCAGGCTGTTGCGATAGGCGGCGCGCAGCAAAGCCTCCTCGCCCTCGCCGCCACCGTGCCACACCGGACCTACGGTGTGAATGACCTGTTTCGCGGGGAGCTGGAAACCGGAGGTGATGCGCGCCTCGCCGGTGGGACAGCCGCCCAGCGGGCGGCACGCCTCCAGCAGCTCCGGCCCGGCGGCGTGGTGGATGGCACCGTCCACTCCGCCGCCGCCTAGTAGGGAGTTGTTGGCGGCGTTGACGATGGCATCCACCTCCAGGGTGGTGATGTCGCCGCGGATGATCTCAATCATCGCTGTTCTCCTGCTCCAGGGCGTACTTGTAGAGGGCGTTCTTCTTCTCGCCAGTGAGTTTAGCCGCCAGCGCGGCGGCCTGCTTCAGCGGCAGCTCCTCGCGCAGGATGGCGAGGGTGCGCAGCGCCTCATCGGGCAGCCCCTCCTCGTCGTCACGCCGCTCCGCCCCGCCCAGCACCAGCACGCACTCGCCGCGCTGCTGGTTGGGGTCGGCGGCCACCCATTCACACAGCTCGGCGAGGGTGGTGAGGCGCAGGGTCTCGAAGCTCTTGGTCAGCTCGCGGGCGAGGAAGGCGGGGCGCTCGTCGCCGAAGGCATCGCGCATATCCTGCAGGGTGTCGAGGATGCGGTGCGGCGCCTCGTAGAAGACCAGGGTGCGCGGTTCGGCGGCCAGTGCCTCCAGGCGCTTGCGCCGTGCCCCGCCCTTGGCCGGGAGGAAGCCCTCGAAGCAGAAGTGGTCGGTAGGCAGGCCGCTGACCGATAGCGCCGTGGTCAGGGCGCTGGGGCCGGGCAGGGGCACCAGCCTGAGCCCTGCCTCGTGTACCGCGCGCGCCAGGTGATAGCCGGGGTCGGAGATGAGAGGGGTGCCCGCGTCGGAGATGAGGGCGATGGACTCACCCGCCTGCAGTCGCCGGACGATACCGCCGCTGGCCTGGCGCTCGTTGTGCTCGTGCAGGGCGATGAGGCGGGTGTTGATGCCGTAGTGTTGCAGCAGGCGGGCGCTGTGGCGGGTGTCCTCGGCGGCGATGGTGTCGACCGCCGAGAGCACCTCCAGGGCGCGCGCGGAGATGTCGCCCAGGTTCCCCAGAGGGGTGGCGACGATGTAGAGAGTACCCGCTTCAATTGACACTGACTGACCCCATCAAGATACTGTATCGCTTCGATGCGAAAACTAACACAACTCCGCGGCCACCGCCGCCCGCTTATGCGCCCACAGCTGCCCATTATCATCGCTATCATCATCGGCCTCGCCGCCTGTACCCCGCCGGTGCGAGAGGATGAGAGAGACCACTCCCTGGTCGAGCGGACCGAGCAGGCCTATCGTGATGGCGATTACCGCGCCGCCGCCGAGGGTTACGCGCGCCAGGCCAACGCCGCCGCCGGGGCCGAGCGCGCCCGTCTGCAGCTGCGCGCCGCCCAGGCCTGGTATCTGGGTGGTGAGGATGACATGGCCCGTCATCAGCTGGGGCAGATGGCGGGGCCCTTCACCCCGGAGACGGCGATGCGCCGCCAGTTGCTGAGGGCCCGGCTGGCAATGGTCGATCAGCCCGAGCACAGCCTCAATCTGCTGCTCTCCCCGGCGGCGAGCGTGGCCCAGCTGGGGGCCGAGCAGGGGCACACCCTCTACGCCGACTTCCACCGCCTGCGCGCCGAGGCCTTCGCCCGCCAGGGCCACCACCTGGAGAGCGCCCGTGAGTACCTCAAGCGCGAGCCCTATCTGATCGATGAAGCCTCGCGCGCGGCCAACGGCCTGGCCATCTGGGAGGCGCTGTCGCTGCTCTCCGATCGGGTGCTGCAACAGCTCAGCCTCGGCCCCCCGGATCCCTTCAGCGGCTGGATGGACCTGGTGCACCTCTCCCGTGCCTACCGTCAGCAACCGGAGCAGCTGGCCCAGGCGCTGGCCGCCTGGCGCCGGGACTATCCCCATCATGGCGCCGACGCCGGGCTGATCGAGGAGGTCAACTCGCGGGTCGGCTCGCTGGTCAAGCGTCCCGCCAACGTCGCTCTGCTGCTGCCGCTCAGCGGTCGCTTCTCCTCCGCCGGTAACGCGGTGCTCGATGGCGTCATGGCCGCCCACTACCGTCACCCGGAGCGTGATGCCACCACCCTCCGCGTCTATGACACCGGCGCCAACCCGCGCGAGGTGCTGGACCGCTACAACCAGGCGGTGGCGGAGGGGGCCGAGTTCGTCATCGGTCCGCTGGACAAGGAGGCGGTGGGGCTGCTGGCGGCGATGCCCGAGTTGCCGGTGCCGGTGCTGGCCCTCAACCACGAGGCGGCACCCATGAGCCCGCGGATGGTGGAGTTCGGTCTCGCCCCCGAGGAGGAGGCGGTGCAGGCGGCGGAGCGGGCCTGGTACGAAGGACACCGCATGGCCGCCCTGGTGCTGCCTCAGGGGGAGTGGGGGGCCCGCGTCGGTGAGGCCTTCCAGTCCCGCTGGGAGGCGCTGGGTGGCGAGATCGTGAGCCGCATCGACTACGACAGTCGTGAGAACGACTTCGGTAAACCGCTCAAGTCGCTGCTCAACCTCGACGACAGCGAGGAGCGCAGGCGGCGCGTCTCGCGCCTGTTCGAGGGGCGGGTGGAGTTCACCCCGCGCCGTCGCCAGGACGTGGAGTTCTTCTTCGTCGCCGCCTTCCCCCAGCAGGCCCGGCTGCTGCGCCCGCAGCTGAAGTTCCACCACGCCGGTGGCTTGCCGGTCTACGCCACCTCGCATGTCTACTCCGGCGAGCTGGATCGGGCCAAGGACCGTGACATGGACGGCATCGCCTTCGGCGCCATGCCCTGGTCGCTGGATGCGCAGACCCCGAACCAGCAGCTGCGCCGCGCCGACAAGCCGGTGCTGCTGCGCCACGCCGGTCCGCTGCAGCGTCTGGTGGCGATGGGGGTGGATGCCTACCACCTGGCGCCGCTGCTGGAGCTGCTTAAGCAGTACCCGCATGAGCGCTTCCAGGGCGAGACCGGCAGCCTCGGTATCGACGAGCAGCGACGGGTGCGTCGCGAGCTGTTGTGGGCCAGCTTCCAGAGCGGCGTGCCGAGGCTGCAGGAGATCCCGCGTACCCCGGATGAGGCGCCCGCCGAGGCCGCTTCCGGCGGCGCGACGGAGTAGGTACACTCCATGCCCGGCTCCCGCACACCGGGCGCCATCGGCGCCGAGGCTGAGGAGCTGGCACTGAACTATCTGCGCGAACGCGGGCTCAAACCGCGTGATCGCAACTACCGCTGCCGTGGCGGCGAACTGGATTTGGTGATGGAGGAGGGCGGGGCCCTGGTCTTCGTCGAGGTCCGCTACCGTCGCAGTGATCGCTTTGGCGGCGCCGTCGAGAGCATCGACCGGCGCAAGCGCGAACGGCTGTGGCTGGCCGCGCAACACTATCTGCAGCGCCACCGGCTGGAGCAGCTGCCGTGCCGCTTCGATGTGGTGCTGGTGCGCCCCGGCGGCGCCATCGACTGGCTGAAAGACGCCCTGCAACAGGAATAGGAATGGACGTGCTCGCACGCATCAAGCAACACTTCAGCGACAGCCTTCGGGTGAAACAGGAGGCGATGGAGAGCATGGGCCCGGACATCGTCGAGGCCGCCGAGCTGATCGGCCGCGCCCTGGTCGGCGGTGGCAAGGTGCTCAGCTGTGGCAACGGCGGCTCGGCGGGCGACGCCCAGCACTTCTCCTCGGAGATGCTCAATCGCTTCGAGCGCGAGCGCCCCGGCCTGCCCGCTCTAGCGCTGACCACCGACAGCTCCACCATCACCTCCATCGCCAACGACTACGACTACGACCAGGTGTTCTCCAAGCAGGTGCGAGCCCTGGGCCAGGAGGGGGATGTGCTGCTGGCCATCTCCACCAGCGGCAACTCCTCCAATGTCGCCGCCGCCATCGACGCCGCCCACGACCGCGGCATGGCGGTGGTGGCGCTGACCGGCCGCGACGGTGGTGAGATGGCCGCACGCCTGGCCGCTGGCGATGTGGAGCTGCGGGCCCCGGCCGCCTCCACCGCGCGCACCCAGGAGCTGCACCTGCTGCTGATCCACTGCCTCTGCGACCTCATCGACCTGCAACTGTTCGGCCCCGCCGAAGAGTAGGAGAAGCCCATGTTCAAGCCCCTTCTTGCCCTCGTCTCCCTGGCCTTGCTCAACGGCTGCGCCGCCCCGGTGGTGGTGGGGGCCGCCGCCGCCGGTGGCGCGGTGGTCGCCTCCGACGAGCGCACCCCCGGCACCATGATTGATGACCAGGGGCTGGAGCTGAAGGTGGGCTCGGCGCTGGCCGATGACGATGAGATCGCCGCCAAGGTGCACGTCAGCACCACCGTGGTCAACGCCCGCGCCCTGCTCACCGGTGAGGCCCCCAGCGCCGAACTCAAGGCGCGCAGCGGGCGTATCGCCGCCAGGGTCAAGGGGGTGGAGCGGGTCTTCAACGAACTGCTGGTGGGCGAGACCAGCGGTCTCGGTTCGCGCAGCAAGGACACCTGGATCACCACCAAGGTGAAGGCCGCCATGCTGGGGGATGACAAGGTGCAGGGGCTCTCCATCAAGGTGGTCACCGAGCGCGGCATCGTCTACCTGATGGGACTGGTGAGTCGCGAGCAGGGCGATGCCGCCGCCTACGCCGCCAGCCAGGTCTCCGGCGTCAAGCGGGTGGTCAAGCTCTTCGAGTACCAGTGAAACCGTTGCCCGAGCCCTTTCTCGAGGCGCTGCGCCAGGCCCTGCCCGCCGAGGCCCTGCTGAGCGAGATCGGCGACTGTTGGGCCTATGGCATAGACAACAGCCGCCGCCACCATCCCCCCGCGCTGGTGGCCCTGCCCGACAGTGTCGAGCAGGTCGCCGCCATCCTCGCCCTCGCTCACCAATACCGCATCCCCGTCACCCCGCGCGGCGCCGGTACCGGCACCGCCGGCGCGGCGGTGCCCATCGAGGGGGGGCTGGTGCTCTCCACCGAGCGCATGGACCGCATCATCGAGGTGGACCCGGACAATCGACGTATGGTGGTGCAGCCGGGGGTGAGCAACCAGCGGGTGCAGCAGGCGGCGGCCGAGCACGGCTTCTTCTGGCCCCCGGACCCGACCAGCTCGGCGGTCTGCACCATTGGCGGTAACCTCGCCTGCAACGCCGCCGGGCCGCGGGCGGTGAAGTACGGCACCCCGCGCGATAATGTGCTCGGCCTGCGCGCGGTGAGCGCCGATGGCCGCCCACTGCGCACCGGGGTGGAGACCAGTAAGGGGGTGGTGGGCTATGACCTCACCCGCCTGCTGGTGGGCTCGGAGGGGACCCTGGCGGTGATCACCGAGGCCAGCCTCAAGCTGACCCCGTTGCCCGAGGCGCGCCGCACCCTGCGCGCCCTTTACACCGACATGGGCGCCGCCGCCCGCGCGGTGGCGCGGATCATGGCCCAGCCGGTTACCCCCTGCGCCCTGGAGTTCCTCGACGGTGCCGCCCTGCGCATGGCCCGCGAGCACGGTGGCGCCGATATCCCCGCCGAGGCGGGGGCGCTGCTGATGATCGAGGTGGACGGCGCCGAGGCCTGCCTGGAGGCGGCCGTCGCCTCGCTGCGTGCCGTCGCCGAGGGTGAGGGCTGCATCGAGCTGAGCGAGGCGCGCGATGCGGCCGAGGTAGCGGCGTTGTGGGCGGTGCGCAAGGCGCTCTCCCCGGCGCTACGCCACGTGGCGCCGAAGAAGATCAACGAGGACGTGGTGGTGCCGGTCTCGCGCATCCCTGAGCTGATCGACGCCATCGCCGAGCTGGGCGAGCGTCACGGTATCGCCATCGTCAACTTCGGTCACGCGGGCAACGGCAACATCCACGTCAATCTGCTGGTGGACCCGGATGACCCGCGGCAGATGAGCGCCGCCGAGGCCTGCCTGGACGAGCTCTTCACCCTGGTGCTGCGCCTTGACGGCTCGCTCTCGGGCGAGCATGGCATCGGCCTGGTCAAGCGTGACTTCGTCGCCCGCGAGACCGACCCGCTGGCGCTGGAGCTGATGTGGCGGATCAAGCGCCAGTTCGACCCTCACGGCATCCTCAATCCCGGTAAGAAGCTGCCACCGAGCTTGTAATCACCCGTCTAAACCGATACTGTCCGCCCCGGAGTCGGCCAGACAGTCGCTGTGCCTTCGGGCATGGAGGAAAGTCCGGGCTCCATAGGGCAGGGTGCCAGGTAACGCCTGGGCGGCGCGAGCCGACGGAAAGTGCAGCAGAAAGGACACCGCCGATGGCCCCTTCGGGGGCACAGGTAAGGGTGAAAAGGTGCGGTAAGAGCGCACCGCGCCGGTGGCAACACTCGGTGGCGATGGTAAACCCCACCCGGAGCAAGACCAAATAGGGGAACGATGGTGTGGCCCGCACTGTTCCCGGGTAGGTTGCTTGAGGAACGCGGTGACGCGTATCCCAGATGAATGGCTGTCCACGACAGAACCCGGCTTATCGGCCGACTCCATTAAATATCACAGGGAAAGCCGGGCTCAGCCCGGCTTTTTCTTTGCCTCCACTTTGATCCACCCACCTCAAACTTGAGACTTTACTTTAACTTCTGAAGCCAATTTGATGATTGGGAAAGACAATATTTTCACATCCTTGGTGAGTACTTACTTCGTTTTCGCCAATATCCCCTAAGTTGTTGTCACAAAAGAGAGAATTCCCCTTTTTTCGCCCCCGTTTTACTTGACTTGTGGTGCCTGAAGTTTCTATAGTGTCAAAAAATGGTGCTAAGTGGATCTTAGTGGGACAGAGAAGTCCATAAGGGGGAAGTCAGTGTTTCGGGGAGTTAGCGAGCTCAATCTGGATGCCAAGGGGCGCATGGCCATGCCGACGCGCTACCGTGAGCGTCTGCGCGAGCGCAGCTCCGGCCAGCTGGTCATCACCATCGACATCGACGAGCGCTGCCTGCTCATCTACCCCAAGCCCGAATGGGAACTCATCGAGGCCAAGCTCGACGCCCTCCCCAGCTTCAATGCCCACGCCCGCCGCGTTCAGCGACTGCTGCTCGGCCATGCCACTGACGTGGATATGGACGGCCACGGCCGCCTGCTGCTGCCGCCCCCCCTGCGTCAGTACGCCGAGCTGGAGAAGGACGTGGTCTTGATTGGCCAGGGCAAGAAGTTCGAACTCTGGTCCGGTGGCCTCTGGAGCGCCAAGCGCGACGAGTGGCTGTCGGAGGAGAGCCTGGACGGCGAGGCGATGCCCGCCGAGCTACAGAGTCTCTCGCTCTAGTGGCCCAGGCGATGGAACACCTGCCGGTACTGTTCGAGGAGACGGTGGCGGCCCTGGCGGTGCGATCCGACGGTATCTACCTGGATGGCACCTTTGGTCGTGGCGGCCACGCCGCGGCGGTGCTGGAACAACTGGGTCCCGAGGGTCGCCTGCTGGCCACCGACAAGGACCCGCAGGCGGTGGCCGAGGCCGAGCGCCGCTTTGGTGGCGATGAGCGATTCGTGATTGTCAGGGGGAGCTTCACCATGCTGGCTGACGAGGTGAAACGGCGTAACTGGGAGGGGAGGGTGAACGGCATCCTCCTCGACCTGGGCGTCTCCTCGCCGCAGCTGGACGAGGCCGAGCGCGGCTTCAGCTTCATGCGC
>JBFFSW010000033.1:0-9335 GCA_041572195.1 Thiohalomonadaceae bacterium
CGGCCATCCACTGGCCCGATGGCGGGATCGGGGGCCTCGGCGACGATTGGTGGGACCCGCGGAACCACGGCGAGCCGACCCTTTACGAGTGGCCCAGCGCCCAGTCTGCGCTTTGTGACGCCTTTCTGCTTGCCTGGCACATGACGGGCAACGAGCGATACCTGGAGCCGCTTAAGTCGATGGCGGCTATCCGGCGCGACTACCGCGAGAGTCGCGGCCACCTGGGACTGGACGCCCACTGGAGCGGAATGCCCGGCCACAAGTGGCTGCTGGCGCTGGAGCACTCCCAGGCGCGCATCGACGAGGCCTCCTGGCGTTTCTACACCGACACCTACGAGGTCACCACCTACGCCTTCGGCGGGGTCTCCTACCCCCTCGGCGACAGCTTCCTCGAGGTGGGCGCCGAGCGGCGCACCGACAGCATCACCGTGCAGGACGAGTATCAACTCAGTGAGCGGGTCACCCTCACAGCGGGTCTACGTCATGACCGCTACAGCGACCTGGACGACGCCACCACTCCGCGCCTAGCCGCGGTCTATCGCCATGACCACTACAATATCTTCAAGTTTCAGTACGCCCAGGCCTTCCGCCCCACCACCTTTTACGAGGCGGGCTACGGCGGTAGCACCCCAGAGCGCATCGACAACCTGGAGTTCGGTTACATCCGCCGCGGGCACGACCAGCGTCTTGCGGCCACCCTCTTCTATGCGCGCATGCGCGACCTGATCGACTTCTGGGACCAGAGCGGATATAGCAACGTCGACCTGGCCAACGTCCGCGGCCTGGAGCTGGAGGCGCGCTGGCAGCTTGGCGCCAGGCTACAGGTGGACGGCAACCTGACCCTGCTCAAGAGTGAAGAGGCCACCAGCGCGGCACCCATTTATGGCTCCGCCGACACTATGGGCAACCTCGCCATCGACTACCGACTGGGGACGAAAACCCAGCTGCACCTGGGCTGGAGGCATGTGGGCGCGCGCAACCGCCAACCCTTCGACAGCCGCGACAAGCTGGCGGGTTACGACACCATCAACCTCGGCCTAAACCTGACGCGGCTGTTCGACACCAACCTCAACGCACGCCTGGGCGTCAGCAACCTGCTGGACAGCGAGCGGCGCGAGCCCGCGCCCGCCACCTACTCCACCCAGCCCCCCTATAACCTGCTGCCCGCCTACCCGGACGATTACCCGGGTATCGGGCGACAGTGGAGAGTACAGCTAAGCTACGCTTACTAGAGCGTTACAGTGGACCGCCAACAGGGAAGCGGATGAACCGATGAGCGGCAAGGGAAGGTACAAGCGTTTTATCGCGATAATGGCACTGGCCGCGGCGACGCTGCTCTTGTCAGCGCCATCGCGAGCCGAGCCGTTCGACCGCCATCGCCAGGATATCGCCGCCCGACTGTTCCCCGCCACCCTCGCCGCCGACACCGGTCTGAGGGACCGGGTCGACGATGGCGGGCGCCTGCGCATTCACCTCGTTCACCTCGACAACCCCTACTCCTGCCAACGTATTCGGGAGCGCTTGCTGGAGCGCGGCAGCATCGCCGGGCTGCTGATCGAGCCCCTGAGCATCGCCGCCGCCGAGCTTGAGTCGCAACCCGCCGAACCCCTGGGCGCGGTGTTTGTCTGCCAGCGTCTGGGCGATGCTCTGGGCAGCGCGGTGGAGTACGCAACACGCCGCGGCGCACTGCTCTTCTCCCCCTTCGATGGCGACGTGGAGCGCGGCGCACACGCCGGGATCCGCATCAGCGACCGCATCCTTCCCCTGCTCAACCGCCGCGCCGTAGACGAGGCGGGTATTCAACTCAAGCCATTTTTCCTAGGTGTCGCGGAGATTATATGAGTCAAGCCAGGCCCCAGAAGGAAAACGGCGACAGCAATCGTCAACATGCAACCATCGCCGCGCTGTTCCTGTTCCTCATCGTGCTGCTGGCAGCCTCGGCGGTGAGTTACTGGTTCTACATCCTCGAACCGCAGTTGGAACTCAACGCCCAGTCCAGCGCCAACGCCCTGGGGCAGGTACATGTCCACAATCTCTCGCAGGTGGTGACCCGGGTACGCCACGGCGAGCGCCACGAACTGGTGGACGAGTACATCGGCGAGAGTGTCGTGCTGCATAACGACACCACCGATGCGGCCTTTATCACCGGCATCCGCCTGCGCTTCGACCGCGACATCCTCGACCTGCCCGATCACTCCCACTGGGCGCCGGGAAGCGGCGAACGCTGTGACGACTGCCTGGTCAGCAGTCTCCCCGTCTATGACAGTCGCAGCAGCGAGCTGATCGCCGTCGCCGACTACCACTTCAGCAACCGCTTTTCGCTACAGATGAAAAACAAGGTCCGCGCGAACCTCTTCATCGGCACCGCGCTGCTGGCCGCCATCCTCCTGTTCGCTGGCCTCTTCATCGGCCGCCTGCTGAATAACGCCGAACGCAACCTGGAGAATTTCAGGAAGCTCTTCGATGCAACCCCCTTCCCGATGGCGCTGGCCAGCGCCGACACCGGCGAGGCACTGAAGGTCAACCGCGCGGCCACCGAATTCTTCCAACTGGACCCTACGCGGCGCGGCGGCCTCTTCACCCGCGACTTCTACAAGCAACCGCAACAGCGCGAGGGGCTGCTGCGACGGCTCAACGAAAAGGGCAGCATCAACAACCAGGAGCTGGAGGTGGTTACCAGCGGCGGCGAGAGTCACTGGGTATTGCTCAGCGCCTATCCCATCACCTACATGGACACCGCCGTCAATCTCATCGGCATGGCCGACATCACCCCCATCAAACGGATCCAGAGCGAACTGGAGGTGGTGCGCAAGAGGGCCGAGTCCGCAACCATCGCCAAAAGTCGCTTTCTCGCCAATATGAGCCACGAGCTGCGCACCCCGATCAGCGGCGCCATCGGCCTCAGCGAGCTGCTGGAAAAAACCCCGCTGGATTCGGATCAGCGCAGCTACAACGCCTCCATCCACAACTCGCTCAAGACCCTACTGGGCATCATCAACGACATCCTCGACCTCTCGCGCATAGAGGCAGGCAAGATGCCTATCAACCCATCGCCCGTCGACATCCACGCGCTGGCCGCGGATGTGCTTCGCATCATCACACCCTCGGCGGAGCGCAAGGGACTGGAGCTGGTCAGCAACGTGGCCACAAGTCCACCCTACTGGGTTATGGCCGACGACCTGCGACTACGCCAGCTTCTGCTCAACCTGCTCGGCAACGCGGTGAAATTCACCGAGCGGGGCGAGATAAAACTGTGGTTCACCCCCGTCAGCGACAGCAGCGAGGGCATCCGTTTCGATGTCAGCGACACCGGTTGCGGAATCCCGCCCGAATTTCTCGAACATATCTTCGAGCCATTCACCCAGGCCGACGACAGCTGCGGCCGCAGCCACGGCGGCACCGGCCTGGGGCTGAGCATCTGTCATCGCCTGAGTTTGCTGATGGACGGAACCATCAGCGTGGAGAGTCGCCAAGGTGAGGGCTCAACCTTCAGCGTCAGCTTGCCGCTGCCCGCCGCCAGCGCGCCGTGCGCGGCCCAAGCCGTGTTGAAGGTGGAAGGGGCGCGGCGCTTCAACGCCCGCGTGCTACTGGCCGAGGACGACCCGATCAATCGCCTGGTCGCCGAGCGCTTCCTCGGTGAGTTAGGCTGCCGGGTGGAGAGCGTCGGCGACGGACGCGAGGCGATCGAGCGCTTTCAGGGTGGGGGCTACGACCTCATCATCATGGATCGCAACATGCCGCATACCGACGGCCTGCAGGCGGCCAGGGCCATCCGCGAACTGGAGGGAGACGGGCCGCGCACACCCATCATCGCCCTGACCGCCAACGCCATGCACGGTGATCACGAGATCAGCATCGCCGCCGGCATGGATGAACACATGGAGAAGCCGCTGGACATCGGCAAACTGGGCGGCCTGCTCTACCGCTACTGCGCGCACACCCTGCTCGAAGAGAGCGACGCCTAGCGCTCCAGCCACTCCAGCAGCGCTTGCCACTGCTCCAGATCGGCCTGCATGCGCCGCTCATTGAGCTCGTGCAGACCCAGGCCGTTCTCGGCGGCGCGCACGTAGTGCTGGCTGTCGCGCAGGCGGGCGACGAAGGGGATCTCCAGGGTATTGAGGAAGGACTCCAGACGCTGATAGACGCGGGTGTTGGCCTTCACCCGATTGGCCACCACCCCCACGCGGATGGCGCGACTGCGCACCTTGGCCACCAGCAGCAGGTCGGCGATGAAACGCGAGGCGGCGTGGATATCGATGGGTGAGGGGAGCACCGGGATCAGCAGGGTGTCCACCTCGCGCACTAGCTCGATCAGCTGCAGGCCGTGGACCCCGGCGGGGGCGTCGAGGATCACCCGATCGACCCGCTCCGGCAGGCGCATCTGAAAGCTGCGGGTAATCCCGCTGTTGTGGCGGCAGGCATTCACACCATGCACCGACGGGCGCTCGTTATCGCGCAGGCTCAGCCACTGCATGCTGGAGCCCTGCGGGTCGTGATCGATGAGCGCGGCACGCTCGCCATAGTAGCCCGCCAGGTTGGTCGCCAGGGTGCTCTTGCCGCAGCCGCCCTTGGCGTTGATCACCAGAATACGGCGCATCGGCGCGGTATGCGGCGCCGAAAGGGGTTCCGGGCGTTGTTGCTCTCTACACTCCATGGTCCACCACCTTGCGCGAACTGCGCGGATCTTTTCCTTTTGGACTCATAAGCATAGCCGATCTTAATGAGAATGTGCGTGAACTTCTTCACATCCCTCCGGCTTGACACCCCAGGGGCTCACTTCTAAAGTGCGCCCACGTTTCAGGTGTTCCCACTGGGAATGAAACGGGAAGACGGTGCGCCAGCCCAGCTGGCAATTCCGACGCTGCCCCCGCAACGGTAGGTGAGCCCGGCCGGTCAACTACGCCACTGTGCAAACGCATGGGAAGGCGACCCGCCCCAAGCCTCACGAGCCCGGAGACCGGCCCGAGACGAAACCGTGGTGTCGCGGGTGGCGGCCGAGTCGGAATGGATACGGCTCCCGTCCCTCCCTTCCCCTCCCTCACCCCCCCTCACCGAAGCCTTTTCCGATAACGCGCGGGTGAGCGCAGGGAAAACCATCCATGTCCAAGTATGCCGTTCGTGCCGCCGTCGCGGCCGCCCTTCTGTCCGTCAACACCCTCCAGGCCGAGACCCTACCGGAGCTGATCGTCACCGCCAACCGCACGCCGCTGAGCGCCGAGCAGACCCTGGCGGCGACCACCGTCATCGACCGCCAGGCCATCGAGGCCTCCCAGGCCCACGATCTGATCGAGCTGCTGGAAGGGCTGGCCGGGGTCACCACCACCAACAGCGGCGGCCCCGGCAAGCAGAGCGGCATCCACATCCGCGGCGGTAACCATGGTCACGTGCTGATACTGGTGGACGGCGTGCGCATCGGCTCGGCCACCCTAGGTGAGGCCGCCGCCCACGACCTGCCGCTGGCCCAGATCGAGCGCATCGAGATCGTCCGCGGCCCGCGCTCGGCCCTCTACGGCGCCGACGCCATCAGCGGCGTGATCCAGATCTTCACCCGCCGCGGCGGCGAGCGGCTCAGCAGGAACCTGCACCTGGAGGGGGGCAGCCTCGGCCATCGCCGTGTGGGCGCCGGGCTCAGCGGCGGCGCCGGTGATACCCGCTACAGCCTGCAGCTGGACGGCCTGCGCAGCGACGGCATCAACGCCTCCACCACCAAGAACCCCGACAGCGACGGCTACCGCAACGACAGCATCAGCGCCCGCATCGATCAGGGCATCGGCGAGGCGGAGCTGGGGCTGAGCCTGCTGCACAGCCAGGGCGAGAACGAATACGACGGCTTCACCGCCACCTCCGACTACCGCGCCGAATTCATCCAGCAGTCTCTGGGGCTGAGCCTGGGGCTGCCGCTCGGCGAGGGCTGGGAGAGCCGCATCCAGCTGGGGCAGAACCGCGACGAGTCGCGCAACGTGACCAACGACGTAACCAGCAGCCACTTCAACACCCTGCGCCGCCAGCTCGCCTGGCTCAACGACATCGACCTGGGCGATGGCCTGCTGGTGGTGGGGCTGGAGCAGCAGAACGAGACGGTCTCCGGCAGCAGCAACTACAGCATCGACCAGCGCCGCAACAACGCCCTCTTCACCGAGTGGCAGGGGCGTATCGGCATCCACGAGGTACAGGCGGGGCTACGCCGCGACGCCAGCGACAGCTACGGCGACAACACCACCGGCAACCTGGCCGTCGCCCACATCATGCGCAACGGCATGCGCGCCAGCCTCGCCTACGGCACCGCCTTCAAGGCCCCCAGCTTCAACGACCTCTACTACCAGGACCCCTGGGGCTCCAGCGGCAACCCCAACCTGGAGCCGGAAAAGGCCAACAGCCTGGAGCTGGGGCTGCGCGGCTTTAGCGGCGACTGGTCGCTGCGCCTCTATCGCAACGAGGTGGAGAACCTGATCCAGTGGGTGGAGGTGGCGCTGTTCGTCTGGCAGCCGCAAAACGTCGCCCAGGCCCGCATCGACGGCGCGGAGTTCGAGTGGGCCACCGAGCTGCTGGGCTGGAAGACCCAGCTCGACCTCTCCTGGATGAACCCGCGCGATGTCGACACTGACCTGCTGCTGGCACGCCGCCCGCAGCGCAGCGCCCGCCTGGGCCTGGGCCGCGACTTCGGCGCCCTGGACGCCAACCTCAGCCTCAACGCCCGCGGCGAGAGCTATGACGATGCCGCCAACACCACCCGCATCCCCGGCCACGCCCTGCTCGATGCGCGCATCGGCTATGAGCTGAAAGAGGGGCTCCGCCTGGAGGCCCGCGGTCACAACCTGCTCGATGCCGAACACCACGGCATCGACGGCTACAACAGCACCCCGCGCGGCTTCTTCATCGGCCTGCGCTACGAGGACTGACGGGTGAGGTGGCTACTCGGCGCACTGCTGCTATGGACGCAGGCCAGCCAGGCCTGCCCCGCCATCGTCAGCCAGTCCCCCTACATCACCAAGTCGCTGCAGTGGCTGGGGCTGGAGGAGTGCATCGTCGGCGTCAGCCGCTACGACCGCATCGACCGGCCCCACACCGGCGGGGTGATGGACCCGGACGCCGACGCCATAGCGGCGCTGGGACCGGACCTCATCTTCACCTCCAACTGGACCCGGGCCGGGGTGCTGGAGGCGGCCACCCCCGAGGGGGCGCGCGCCTTCCGTCTCGACGGCTTCGAGAGCATGGCCCAGATCGAGGATAACCTGCGGCTGATGGGGCACGAGGCGGGGATGGCCGACATCGACCAACGGGTCGCGCGCTTTCACCAGCAGTGGACGGAGCAAGCCCGCGCGATCGACGGCAAGGGCAAGCGGGTGCTGCTGCTCTCCGCCTGCTCCGGCTCACCCTATTCGTTCGGGCAAAAACGCTGGCTTAGCGATCTGTTCTCTCATGCCGGTTTCGTCAATGTCGAAACCGCCGAAAAAATCCGCCACATCAAACCGGGCGAGGAGCTGAGCACCCTCAACGCCCTCATCAACGAGCTTGAGCCCGAGCTGCTCTTCGTCTTCGAGCGCAAACATAACGCGCAGTGCGCCTTCATCAAACCGAAAACAACGCTGCGTATCATCAACCTCGACGGAGAGAATTTCCTCCACCCGGCGCCGGTGCTGCTCGATGGCCTGCGCGAGCTGCGTGAACGCTACGCCGAGTGACGGTAGGATGACCGATATGAACGAAGAGAAGAGTCAGCGCCACGCCGAGCGCATGGCACGCAAAAAGGCGCATATCGACGAGGCGATCCAGCGCGCCGACCAGGAGCGCGGGGTGCTCATCGTCAACACCGGCAACGGCAAGGGCAAGAGCTCGGCGGCCTTCGGCGTCGCCGCCCGCGCCCTCGGCCACGGCATGCGCGTGGGCATCGTGCAGTTCATCAAGGGCAGCGGCAGCACCGGCGAGGAGGCCTTCTTCCGCCGCTTCCCCGAGGTGGAGTACCACGTCACTGGCGATGGCTTCACCTGGGACACCCAGAACCTCGAGCAGGACATCGCCACCGCCCGCCGCGGCTGGGCCATCGCCCTGAAGATGCTCCAGGACCCGACCTTCAACCTGGTCGTCCTCGACGAACTCAACATCGTCCTCAAGAGCCACTACCTGCCGATGGAGGAGGTACTGGAGGCACTGGCCCAGCGCCCGCCGATGCAGCACGTCATCATCACCGGCCGCGGCGCCCCCGAGGCGCTACGCGAAGCGGCCGACACGGTCACCGAGATGCGCCCGGAGAAGCACGCCTTCCAGGCCGGGGTGAAGGCCCAGCCGGGGGTGGAGTTTTAGTGAGCGCCTGCCCCGCGCTGTTCATCGCCGCGCCCGCCTCGGGGCAGGGCAAGACCACCTTCACCGCCGCCCTGGCGCGTTATCACCGCACCCAGGGGCGCGAGGTGCGCGTCTTCAAGACCGGCCCCGACTTTCTCGACCCGATGATCCACGAGGTGGCCTCGGGCCATCCGGTCTTCCAGCTCGATCTGTGGTTGTGCGGCGAGGCGGAGTGCCGACGGCGACTGCATGAGGCCTCGCTCGAGGCCGACCTGATCCTCATCGAGGGGGTGATGGGACTGTTCGACGGCAGCCCCTCCAGCGCCGATCTGGCGCAGGCCTTCGGCATCCCCATCGCCGCGCTAATCGACGCCTCCGCCATGGCCCAGACCTTCGGCGCCATCGCTCACGGTTTGAAAAATTACCGACCGGAAATCCCCTTCGCCGGGGTGATCGCCAACCGCGTCGCCTCCCCCGGCCACGCCGAGATGCTGCGCGAGTCCATGGGCGATATCCCGCTGCTCGCCTCGCTGATGCGCGACGAGGCGATCACCCTGCCGCATCGTCACCGGGGGCTGGTACCGGCCGGGGAGCTTGATGATCTCGAACAGCGCCTGGACAAGGCGGCCGAGTTGATCGCCGACACACCGCTGGCGCAGCTACCTGATGCCATGGAATTCATGCCGCAACCATCACCGCCGCTGGAGCAGACGTTGCGAGGCCTGCGCATCGCCATCGCCCGCGACCTGGCCTTCGCCTTTATCTACCCGGCCAACCTGGAAACACTGAAGACGCTGGGCGCGGAGCTAAAATTTTTCTCTCCCCTCACCGACCAACAGCTACCCGAGTGCGACGCCGTATGGCTACCCGGCGGTTATCCGGAGCTGCACCTTGATGCGCTAGAGAAAAACACGGCCATCAAGACGGCATTGCATCAACACATCGCCGCCAACAAGCCCCTGCTGGCCGAGTGCGGCGGCATGCTCTATCTGCTGGATGAGCTGGAAGGAAAGGCGATGCTCGGTCTGCTGCCGGGGACAGGGGTGATGCAGACC
>JBFFSW010000034.1:0-9127 GCA_041572195.1 Thiohalomonadaceae bacterium
GCAGTACCAGGGTGGCGGTGGGGAAGGCGTTGGCCGAGGTGATCTCGAAGATGAAGGGGGAGTTGGCCTCATCCGGCAGCTCGGTGTTCTCCACATTCTGCACCTCGCGGCGCAGGTCGTTGAGGCGCTTGTCGAAGGTGCGGGTGTCGACATCATCGAAGCGCACCAGCACCGAGGAGACCGCCTCACGGCTGGCGCTGGAGATGAAGCGGATGTCGGAGACCTTGGCCACCGCCTCCTCCAACGGGTCGGTGATCAGCTTCTCCACATCCTCGGCGGAGGCGCCGGGCATGGTGGTGGTGATCTGGATCCAGTTGAAGTTGATGCTCGGGTCCTTCTCCCGCGGCATCATCGGATAGGCGAAGAGGATGCCGAGCACCAGCACCAGCACGAAGGTGAGGTTGGCGAGCACATGGTGCTGGAGGAAGCGGCTGAGCACGGCCCCTACTCCACCCGGCGCACGGCGTCACCGTGGCGCAGGCCGTAGCGTCCCTCGGTGATCACCAGGCTCTCGCCCGGCAGCGCCAGCGGCGCGGCCGCCCCCTCGCGCCCCTCGTCGATGGGGTGGAAGAGCGCCTTGCCCTCGCTCAGCAGAAACACACCGTAGCGCCCCTCGCGACGCAGCAGGAACTCGGCGGGCAGGTGGGGCTGGTCGCTACGCCAAGAGAGGCGTCCGCTGGAACCGGGGGCGACACCCCCATCGGCGAACTCCAGGCGCGCCTCGCGGCTGCGTGAGAGGGGGTCGAGCGCCGGGACCACGCCGCGCAGCCGGAGCGGGTAGCTGCGCCCGTCCAGCAGCAGCTCGAAGGTCGCGGCCTGCTCGAGCGAGGCGACATCCCCCGCCTGTACCTGGACCGAGACCTCCAGTTCAGCCATATCCAGCAGCCGCAGCAGCGGCTTGCCGGGGGCGGCCTTTTCGCCGACGCCGATCAGGCGCTCGGCCACCACCGCATCGAAGGGGGCTTTGATCTGGCAGCGGGCGGCGTCGCGGTCGGCGCGCGCCTCGGCGGCCAGGGCGCCGTCCAGCTCGGCGGCCAGGGCACGGGCCTCGGCCTCGCGCTGGCGCAGCTGCTCGTCGGAGATGTTGCCCCCCTTGACCAACGAGCGGGCGCGCTTGAGCTGGAACTCGGCAAAGTCGCGCCGTGCCACCAGCGCACGGCGCACGGCGCTGGCCTGGGTGAGGGCGTCACGGGCATCGCCGCAGCGCAGCTCCAGCACCGTGTCGCCCTGCTCCACCCGGTCGCCGACGCGCACAGGGATCGCCGCCACCGCCGCGCTGATCTCCGCCTCGATGCGGCTGTCGTTGAGGCTCAGCACCCGTGCCGGGGCCTGGCGCGTCGGGTATGTCGCCAGCACCTCGAAGGGCTCGGCGCGCACCGCGATGGGCTCCGCCCAGGTGTTGGTTGCCATGGCCAACAGCAGTAGTAAAGACTTACACCGACTCATCATCGCTCTCATCCTTCAGCTCATCCAGCAGGCGCTCCCTGCCCTCTCGAATGTAGGCGCTGGCCGCCTCGTGCACCGCCCGGGCATAACCGGCGGCGAAACGCATCCCGGCGGTGTGGGCGCGGCCGCTCTCCAGGCACTGGTCGATGTGTGCCAGCTCCGCCTGAATATCGGCCAGACGCCTGTCCAGCACCTCCCCCGCCGACTCCGGCCCCAGCAGGTGGGCGAAGGTGAGCAGGGTGAGGAACTCCGAGCGCACCTTGTGCCGCGGATGGGCCGCGTGAAGCCGCTCCAGCAGCACCGCGCGACCCGCCGCGGTGAGGTGGTAGACCTTCTTCGCCGGGCGCTTCTCCTGCTCCACGTCGGTACAGGTAACCAAGCCCTGCTCGGTCAACTCCGCCAACGCCGGGTAGATGGAGCCGAAGCCGGCCACCATGAAGTGGCTGTAGCCGTCCTCGAAGGCCTTCTTGATTTCGTAGCCGCTGGCGTCGCCATAGCTGAGCACGCCGAGGCAGAGGGTTTTCACGTCCATGGGCTAACTATATCGGACCGATATATATCGTCAAGATATAACGCCCCATGAGTGAACCGTCGCGTTACAATGGTGTCGATCGTCAGAAGACCCATCGTTTTTTAAGGAGTATGTCGTGAAAAAGGCCCTGATCCTCGGTGTCGCCCTGCTCTCCGGCTGCGGCGCGCCCAAGGTGGACATGTACCGCGGCGACGCCGCCCACAGCGGCATCTACAACACCATCGGCGTGCCCGAGCGCGAGGCGCTGCGCTGGTCGGTCAACGCCGGTTCGGCGATCAAGGGCGGGCCGCTGGTGGCGGAGAAGTCGGTCTACTTCGGCTCCGAGGGGGGCTACATCATCGCCGTCAACGCCAAGGACGGGCGCGAGCTGTGGCGCTACAAGACCGAGGGCACGGTGCAGACCACCCCCGCCTACTCCGCCGAGCGGCTCTACGTGGGCAGCGGCGACGGCGGCTTCTACGCCATCGACACCAAGAGCGGCCAGCGCGCCTGGCGCTTCGACGCCGGTTCGGCGGTGACCAGCGCCCCGGCGATGATCGACGGCGCGATCTACTTCGGCACCAGCGACGGGCGGCTGATCGCCCTCAACGCCGGGGACGGCCGCGAGCTGTGGCGCTTCACCAGCGACGAGGCCATCTACTCCGCCCCGGCGGTGTTCGACGGCCAGGTCTACTTCGGCGACAACGCCGGTTACCTCTACGCGGTGGATGCCAAACAGGGGGTGGAGCTGTGGCGCTTCAAGACCGGCAGCAGCATCACCGCCGCGCCGCTGGCGCAGATGGATCAGATCGTCATCGGCAGCCACGACGGCAGCCTCTACGTCCTCGACCGCAGGAGCGGCCAGCCGCTGTGGAAGTACCGCGCCCAGGGGGCCATCGCCGCCGCCGCGGTGGTCGATGGCGACAGCCTCTACTTCAGCAGCCAGGACGGCTACCTCTACGCCGTCAACACCAGCAGCCACCAGCTCAAGTGGCGCTTCAAGAGCCGCGACTGGTTCAAGGCCCCACCCACCCTGGCCGACGGCCTGCTCTACATCGGCGGCTACGACCAACAGTTCTACGTCATCGACCCCAAGAGTGGCGAGGCGCGCTGGCAGTTCCGCGCCAACGGCCCCATCAGCGGCGCCGCGGTGGTGGACAAGGGTGTGGTGTACTTCGGTAGTGGGGATGGCCGACTCTACGCGGTGGAGTAATTACTCCACCCTGCTCTTGGCCTGAGCCCACAACTCCTCCAGCCTCTCTAACCCCTTGCCCTCCAGGGTATCCCCCTGGGCGGCCAGCTCCTCCTCAATGGCGCGAAAGCGGCGCTCGAACTTTTTGTTGGCCCGGCGCAGGGCGTGCTCGGGGTCGATTCCGGCGTGGCGGGCGAGGTTGACGAAGGAGAAGATGAGGTCGCCCAGCTCGTCCTCGACCGCGTCCATGTCGGCGCCGGGCATCAGCACCTTGCCCTCACCGTCGTGGCAGGCGATCACCTGTTCGAGCTCGGCGTGCAGCTCGTCCAGCTCCTCGATCACGGCGTTGATGGGGCCGCAGATGTCGGGCCAGTCGAAGCCGACGCGGGCGGCGCGGCGTTGCAGCTTTTCGGCCCGCTGCATGGCGGGCAGGGTACGGGCGATGCCATCGAAGATGCTCTCGAACTCCTCCTCGGCCTTGCGCCTGCGCTCCTCGGCCTTGAGCGCCTCCCAGCGACGGGTCTGCTCCTCGGCATCACCCACCTGCTCATCGGCGAAGACATGGGGGTGACGGCGGGTCATCTTCTCGACCACCGCGTGGACCACGTCGGGGAAGCTGAAGTGGCCCTGCTCCTCGGCCATCTGCGCATGGAACACCACCTGAAAGAGCAGGTCGCCCAGCTCGTCGCGCAGTTCGTCCATGGCCTGGCGGTCGATGGCATCAGCCACCTCGTAGGCCTCCTCCACGGTGTAGGGGGCGATGGATTCGAAGGTCTGCTCACGGTCCCAGGGGCAGCCACCGTCGGGGGCGCGCAGCCGGCGCATCAGCTCCAGCAGGGCATGGATGTCGTGGCTCATGCGTTCACTCCAGGCATTACAGGGGTAGTTCGAACCAGAAGCATATACCCTGGCCGTCGGGGTTGTCGTCGGCGCCGATACGCCCGTGGTGCATCTCCACCAACTGACGACAGACCGAAAGGCCGAAGCCGGTGCTCAACTCACCGCCCGTGGGCTTGGGGCTGAGGCGGGCGAAGCGGGTGAAGAGGCGCTGGCGCTCGTGCTCCGGCACCCCGGGACCGCTGTCGCACACCGCCACCCGCAGGTGCCCACCCTCGATGCCGCTACGCACGACGATGGCGTCGCCCGGGCGGCAGAATTTGATGGCGTTGCCGACCAGGTTGTCCACCACCTGGGCGATACGCTGGTCATCGCCGTTGAGCGGCGGCAACACCTCCTGAAGCTCACATCGCAGCGCGATCCCCTTGCGCTCGGCGGCGTGCAGGCTGCCCTCCATCTGCCGACGCAGCATGGCGTTGAGGTCGAAGGGCTCGCGGCTGAGTCGCAGTCGCCCCTCCTCCAGTGCCTGCATGTCGAGGAAGCCCTGGATAATGCCGCTCATGTAGTGACTGGAACGCACCACCAGTTGCAGCGCCTCCAGGTCGGCGGCCTCCAGCGGCTTGCCCTCGACCAGGTCCTCGCTGAGGGTCTCGGCGATGTCGCGGATGAGCATCACCGGTTTTTTCAGGTCGTGGCTGGCGATACCGAGGAAGCTGTCCTTGAGGCGGGTGAGGGCGCGCAGGTGCAGCTGGGTGTTGACCCGCGCCATCACCACATCATGGTCGATGGGCTTGGTCACGTAGTCGTTGGCGCCCAGCTCGAAGGCGCGCACCAGCGCCGATGGGTCGTCGATGGCGGTGAGCATGATCACCGGCAGCTGCAGCGGCGAGTAGTCGCGGCGCACACGCTCCAGCACCTCGAAGCCATTGAGGCCGGGCATCATCACGTCCAGCAGCAGCAGGTCGTAGTCGCCCTCGTTGAGCAACAGCAGCCCCTGGCGGCCATCGCTGGCGGTGGCCACCTCGTGCCCCTCGTGGGTCAGCAGGGCATCCAGAACGGTGTTGTTGCTGCGGCTGTCATCGACCACCAGAATGCGGCCGTGCTCGCGGCCCATCATCGGTTCCATGGACCTACTGCCTGTCGAGTAAGAGGAAGGAGACATCCATGAAGTAGCGATCCGGGTCCTTCGGATCGAGATAGACGGTCACCTCCTCACGCCCATGCAGCGCCTCGGCCGGGTCGAACCAGAGGTCCTGGCTGTAGAAGGTGAGTTCCACCTCCTCCTTGGGGTCGCGCCAGCGGGCCTGGAGGCGGAAGGGGGAGAAGCCGTTCACCTCCAGCTCGGTGTTGTGCATCACCCCCTCCAGGCGCGCCTTCACCGGGCGCCCCCCCGTGTGCAGCTGCAAACCGGGGGATGGGGGCGGAGGCGGCGCGGCACGGCGAAGCAGGAAGCCGACCAGGCCCGCCGCGCCCAACAGGGCGGTGAGCAGGGCCACCCCCCAGAGTTCATAGAAGCCGACCAGGCGCGCCTCCAGCGGCTCGCCCGGCTCGTACCAGATGCTCACCCGCTGGCCGATGGCGTAGTCGTCGGCGTCACCACCGACCCCAGGCACATGGCGATACTCCTTGCCGCTGTCGTCGTGGTAGCTGATCACCGGGTGGAAGTGGAAGTCATCCTCCAGGGTGTCGCGGTGCAGGTCCACCACCACCCCCTGGGCGCGGTGCATGCGGCTGCTGAAGTCGTAACCGTGCCACGCCTCCACCGCCGACAGCGACAGCAGCAACAGCGAGGTGATCAGCAACAGGTAGCGTGAACGATACATGGCTACAGCTTACTTCTTTCCGTCCGCTTGTGCAGGTTTGGCCCACTGCACGATGTTGGAGGCGCCGAGCACCGCCGCGGCCCCCTCCAGCGAGGAGCCGTCACCGCCGACCAACACCGTCGGCACCTTGACGATCTCCGGGGTGGCCTGGGCGGCGGCGAGGATCTCCTTGAGCATCGCCAGCTCCTTGGCCGCCTCCTTGCCGAGGACGTTGGCGCGGGCCGACTCGCCCTTGGCGATCTCCATCAAGCGCAGCTTCTCTGCCTCACCCAACAGCTGCCCCTCCTCCTTGCGCTTCTCGGCCACCTTGACGTCGATATTGGCGGCCATCAGGCGCCCCTGCTCCTGGGCTTCGGAACGCGCCTTCTCCACCTCGATGCGCTTGATCTGCGCCTCCTTCTCCTTGCCGTAGGTCTCCTGCAGCTGCAGCGCCAGCTGTTCGCGCTGGCGCGCCACCAGCAGCTCCGGCGGGATCACCGGGTCGCCGAAGCGCAGCTCCTTGAGGGTGACACCCGCCTTGATCAGCTCCGGGGCCAGGGCCAGCTCGGTCTTCTGCTCCAGCTCGGCGCGCTGGTTGATCAGCTCCAGCACCTTGCGCCCCTTCTCGCCGGTGATATTGCGCACCACCGAACGCACCCCGGGGGTGGCAATGCGGTCCTCGACCGCGAGCAGGTCACCCACCGAGGCGACCACCCGCGGCGCGTCCTTGGGGTTGACCTGCACCAGCATGCGCAACTCCAGCGGCACCCGCCAGCCCTCGACGGTGGCGATGATCGCCTTGTCGGCGGCGCTGGCGGGCACCTCGACGTTGATGGTGCTGGCGTTCTGCTCGATCTTTCCGTCCTCGTTGACGGTCAGGTCGATGCGCCGGGTGGTGTAGCCGCCCTGGTAGCTCCAGGTCTGCACCGTGGTCGGCAGGATGGTGGCCTGGTAGGCCTTGTGATTGAGGAAGTAGCGGCCGGGCATCAGCGGCTCCTCCCAGACGCCGATGCATCCCTTGGGCACGATGGGCGAGGCCAGCACCCCGTCCGGGTCGCTCTCCACCGCCACTTTGGGGCAGTCATCGCGCTCCTCGACGTTGCTCTTGATCACCGCCACGTGGCCCGCGGGCACCTCCAGTGACTTCACCACCTCGTAGGAGAAGAGGTACTGGTTGAAGCGCCACTGCCCCGGCGGCAGCACCGTCAGCTGGGTGCCCTTCTGTCCGCCCTCGCCGCGGAAGGTACGCGCGTCGAGCATGTCGTTGATGCGGTCCTGACCCCAGCCGTGGGCGATGAACTGGTTCTCCTTCAAAGGCACGCCGTCGGCGGCGGTGAGGATCGCCATCATGCCGTCGGGGATATTGATCACCGGGCGCTCCTCGATGTAGTAGAGGATGCGGATGAAGGGCACGAAGTGGAAGCCGGGGCCAAGGATCTCCGCCTGCGGCCCCTTCTGCCCCGTCTCGGCGATGATGTGGCCCGGCGGCAGCGGCTCGGCGAAGTAGATGCGCTTGAGGTGGCCCACCTTGTCCTGATCGACGATATAGAAACTGGTGCTGGCGAACTGGAACAAGGCCATCACGAACAGGCCGAAGGTGAGCAGCCGGGCCAGGGTGGGCGAGAGCGACGCCGGACGGCGCACCTGCAGCCCCAGGGCCACGGCGATAAGGACGACGAACAGGGTGAGCTGAACCACGTAAAACCTCCTTGTTTACTTGTTGTTATATCCGCACGGCAGTGTAGCCCGGCCCGAAGGCCGGATTCAAATGCGGCGTATACCCTGGAACTTGTTATCGGCGTCGAACTGAATGGCGAACTCGCCATGCACGCCGTCATGGCCGACGAAGGGACGCAGCACCGAGGCGGGGAACTGCAGGCGGCGGCCGTCGTGGGCGCGCACCGAGACCTGCTGCGCCGCCCCCTGGTAGAAGGCCAGGTAGCGTTCCGAGGAGAGGTTGAGCGAGAAGCGGATCTCATTCATGGTGAGGGCCTGTTATGATGTCTCCATGTCATCGTTTCGTCGTCTTATCGCCAGCCTACTGGCGCTGCTGATTATCGCCGCCATCCTGCCCTTCGTGCTGCCGCTGGGCGAGGGCGGCAAGCCGTTGCTGGAGCTGCCGCGGTTCAGCGCCCCGACGCTGCCGGAGGTCGACCCGCGCCAGTGGCTGGAGGAACAGCCGGACAGCGAGGTGACCGTCTACCGCTGGCGGGACGCCGAGGGCAACTGGCACTACGGTGAGCGCCCGCCCGAAGGCGTCGCCTACGAGGAGCGCGTCCTCGATACCAATACCAATCTGATCCAGGCGCCGCCGAGCTCAAGACCGGAACCGGCGCCGGCGCCGAGCTCCCCGGCCAATCCGCTGGAGCGGGCCCGCGGCGTCGAACAGACCCTGCAACAGGCGCACGATCAGCGCATGCGCCAGCTCGACGGCCAGTAAGCGCCTTACTCCTTATCCTTCCTGCCGATGCTGTGCAGCGGCACCACCACCTCACCACTGCCGTTCTCTCGTCCCTCGTCGATGAAGCGCGGCTTGGCCTCGCTGGGGCGACCGGCGGCGTCGGCCAGTTCGTGCTCGCGCTGGGAGATCAGCAGCAGGCAGTCGCGCAGCCCGGCCAGGGTGTTGTCGCTCAGCGGGTGACGCATGCCGGGCTGGGTGGCGGTGTCCTTGATCACCTCGGTGAGGGTGCGCTTGACCGCGCGCAGGATCTGCTCTTCCTTACTCAGCTCATTCATGGGGAAATACTCCGAAAATGGGGGGAATGGCGGCCAGTGTAACCCACACACCGGCGGCGCCCAAAGCCGCTATACTGCCCCTCATCCACTGCACGGGAGAAGCGCATGCTCGGCGTACTGCTTGATCGCGACAGCCTGCAGGTCAACGACGACCTGGAGCTCACCGCCCTGGAGGGGAGCACCCCCGAGTGGCGCAGCTACGCCGCCACCGAACCCGGGCAGACCGCCGGGCGCGTCGCCGACGCCCAGGTCGTCGTCAGCAATAAGGTGCTGATCAGCGATGATGTGATGGCGGCCTCACCGAATCTCAAGCTCATCGCCGTGGCCGCCACCGGCTATAACAACGTCGATATCGCCGCCGCCCACCGCCGCGGCATCGCCGTCTGCAACGTGCGCCGCTATGCCACCCCCTCGGTGGTGCAGCACACCCTGAGCCTGATCCTGGCCCTCACCACCCGCCTGTTCGAGCACCGCGCCGACATCACCACCGGCCAGTGGCAGCGCAGCGAGCAGTTCTGCCTGCTCAACCACCCCATCCGCGAGCTGCACGGCCGCAGCCTCGGCATCGTCGGCTACGGCGAGCTGGGGCGTGCGGTGGCCGCC
>JBFFSW010000035.1:0-9075 GCA_041572195.1 Thiohalomonadaceae bacterium
AAAAAAAAACAGGACCCGGGGGAGGGGTCCTCGAAAAAATCCCTTAGGGTTGGGATTGGAGGAGTCTTAACCTTTGTTGGCAACGCGCTTGGCGCTGGCCAGAATATCGTGGGTACGGCTCAGGTCACCCTTGGCGCCGACGAAGTTGCGGCTCACCTGCAGCTCACCGTCGAGTCGAACCACGGTGCCGTTCAGGCCCTGGCGCAGCTCGACCACCTCGGTGCGGCCGTCGCGGGTGACGATGGCCTCATCGGCCAGAACCACGTGCAGGTTGGAGTAACGGCCCTTGTAGGTGATACCGTGGGCATCCATCAGGTCGTCGATGTGAGCCAGCTCATCGAGCTTGATCAGAGCACCGGCCTGGTCTTTGAAGAGGACGAACGGCAGGCCGCGCTCACAGTTGGCCAGCACCTGCTGCACGCGGACGACGGTGGCGCCCTTGGCGGCCAGCTCGTCGATGCTGTAATCGGCGGCGAACAGGGGGGCGCTCAGGGTCATGGCGGCGGCGGCGGCGATCAGCTTCTTCATCTTGTTCATTGTTCACTTCCTCATCTGTAGGGGGTGGTTCGCCGGACGGTTCGTGTCCCGTCCATGGCTGAGTAATCTACTCGGGTTAAATTAACCGCTCTTTAACAGAATATTAGTGGATGCTTAATTACCGTCTTAGGCGGCGACAATCTCAAGCATCCGCTCACGACGGGCAATCAGGCGCTCGTAGAGGCCGCGGGACCACTGGTCGCTGTGGGCACGCGAAGCGTTGTCGATCTTCCGCAGACCCTCGCGCAGCTGGGCAATCTCATCGTGAAGACGCTGCTGGATGGTGTGTTTGCCGAAGTTCATGGTAACGCTCCTCTAAAAACTGTTTGATTGATACAGCCCGTTGCTGTTGTCTGTAATAATCCAAGATGCGTGCCAAGTTTTTACGTGTTTGTGCAACACTTTGTATTTACTAGGATAAATAATTTTTCTGTGGTTCGATGGAATACACTATCGACCCAATAGCGTCTCACTAACGAGACACGCTAGAGACATTCTGTATCCCGCACTGACACACTGTGTTTCATATGGGGCGGATTCAATGGGTTATGCTGAGCACGCCACCCTATCTATAAGGAGTTAACCGTGGACGACCGTCTACAGACCCTGCAACGGCGGCTCCTCGCCTTCGCCCAGGCCCGCGACTGGGAGCGTTACCACACCCCCAAGAACCTCAGCATGGCCCTCATCGCCGAGGCAGCCGAGCTGGTCGAGCACTTCCAATGGCTCACCCCCGAGCAGAGCGAGAACCTCGGCAAGGAGACCCACGCCGAGGTACGCCTGGAGATGGCCGACATCCTCATCTATCTATTAAGGCTTGCCGAACGGCTGGATGTGGACCTCATCGCCGCCGCCGAGGAGAAGATGGCGATCAACGAGAAGCGGTTTCCGGTGGGGGAGGGGGCATAGGGAGGGCCGTGTCCGCCGCTCTTGGTTTCCCCCCCCACAAAAGCTATCCTAGAACGATTCCCCCGCGCCTCTGGTTTGCATACCCTTGAGCGCAATAACCCTTTGATTTGCAGGCATAACACATGGAGAGTAGCGGGCCCGAGGAGGCCGGTGAGATCGATTTCAAGGCGGTGTTGTCGCGTTTTCGCGGCGTCAACGACGCGCGCCTGGAGCGGATCCGTGCCTCGCTGCGGGAGCGCCAGCGGGATTTCCTCGACCTGTTGCCCCTGCTGTTCCACATCAACCACCCGATGCTGCCGGGCTTTTCGGCCCAGAACACCCCGGCTGGGGTCTACGCCTACGAGCCCTCGGATCGGGTGCTGCGCAGCGCCCGCACCCTCTCGCGCAGCTTCCAGTACCGCTCGCCGGTCAAGCGCACGCAACTGCCGATCCAGTCCATCTACGTGATGGGCAGCGCCGGTACGGTGGCCTACGCGGAGGGCAGCGACCTGGATGTGTGGCTGGTGCACGAGCCGGAGCTGCGCGCCGATGAGCTGGAGCTGCTGTTGCTGAAGGCGCGCAACGTGGAAAAGGCGGCGGAGAAGCTGGAGCTGGAGGTGCACTTCTTCCTGGTCAACACCGAGCGCTTCCGCGAGGGACAGGGTGAGGACCTGAGTTCGGAGAGCAGCGGCAGCGCCCAGCACAACCTGCTGCTGGAGGAGTTCTACCGCACCGGCATCCTGCTGGCCGGGCGCTACCCCTTCTGGTGGCTGGTGCCTCCGAGCCAGGAGACCGACTACGACGAGCTGGTAGCCGACATGCAGCGGCGGCGCTTCATCCACGCCCGCGACGGCATCGACTTCGGCGGCCTGGCGCACATTCCCGCCGAGGAGTTCTTCGGCGCCGCCCTGTGGCAGCTCTCCAAGGGCATCGACTCACCCTACAAGTCGGCGCTGAAGCTGCTGCTGATCGAGGCCTACGCCGCCGAGTACCCCAATATCGAGCTGTTGAGCCTGCGCTACAAGCAGGCCATCTACGACGGCATCACCGACCTGGACAAGCTCGACCCCTACCTGATGATGCTGGACAAGGTGCAGGAGTACCTGGGCCGCGACCAGCGCAACCAGGAGCGCATGGAGCTGGCACGCCGCTGCTTCTACTTCAAGGCCGACGAGGCGCTGAGCGTGGAGGAGAAGAAACCGCGCGGCAACTGGCGGCGCGAGCTGCTGGCCGAGGTGGTGGGCTCCTGGGGCTGGGGCCGCACCGACCTGATGCTGATGGACGGTCGCAACGAGTGGAAGGTGCACCGGGTGGCCGAGGAGCGGCGCATCCTCTTCGAGGCGCTCACCGCCAGCTACCGCTTCCTCTCCGACTTCGCCCGCCGCTACGCGGGCATGGCGATGATCAGCCAGCGCGATTTGAACATCCTCGGGCGCAAGCTCTACGCCGCCTTCGAGCGCAAGGCGGGCAAGGTGGAGCTGCTCAACCGCGGCATCGCCAGCGACCTGCGCGAGTCCCACCTGAGCCTGCACGAGCTGCTGGACGAGAACCACAACAGCCGCTGGATCCTCTACCGCGGGGTGGTCAAACCCAGCGACACCAAGGGGGCGACCCCGCTCAAGCGCTCACGCAGCGTGGTCGAGCTGATCGCCTGGTGCTACTTCAACAGCGTGCTGGACAAGAACAGCGCCCTGGCCATCTACACCAGCGGTAGCGACCTGACCGCCAGCGAGTTCCGCCTGCTGGTGGACCGCCTGCACAACCTCTTCCCCGAGCGGGCTATGGAGGAGGCGGAGATGGAGGACTTCGCCCGCCCGGCGCAGCTGCGCCAGAGCGCGGTGTTCCTCAACATGGGCATTCATCCGCTGGACAACCTGGAGCTCAACCGCGGCAAGCTCAGCTCGGGCAGCAACGACGCCCTCTGCTATGGCCCCTCGGCGCGTAACCTGGTGCTGTCGCTGGACCACGTGGTGGTCAACTCCTGGCACGAGGTGATCAGCCACCGCTACGCCGGGGCCAAGGGGCTGATGGAGTTCATCTGCGACTACCTCAAGTGGGCACCGCTGGACCAGGGGGTGCCGCCGCCGCCGGTGCGAGCCTACGGCACCACCAGCCACCGCGGCAGCACCGTCGCCCACCGGGTGGAGGAACTGATCCAGTCCATCGCCGAGTGCTACTACGACCCCGGCATCGACCCCGAAACCCGCTACGTGGCCGCCATCGGCCGCGGCTTCTTCGTGCTCAACCGCGACGGCGACAAGCTGCGCTACAACGCCCAGGCCAACGAGGCGTCGCTGATCCGCGAGCTGGGGCGCAGCCGTGCCCGCTACAGCCCTGTCATCTTCGACCGCTACTGCCTGCGCGGTAGCCCGCTGCCGAGCATCTACGCCCGCAACAAGCGCGGCATCGTCCAGCTCTTCTACATGGCCGGCAACGGCCAGGCGGAGATCTACGTGCTCGATGAGCGCGGCGCGCTATTCCACCAGCGCCTGCCCTTCGACGAGCGCAGCGCCCTGCTCAACCACTACAGCCGCTTCTTCGAGGCCAGCCTCAACCGCATCAACTTCCTCATCGAGGAGGGGAGCAGCCAGGAGTCCATCGCCGGGGTGGAGCTCTACTCCATCAGCCGCGGTGCCCCGGGGGAGTTCCGGCTGCAGCGCCAGGCCCCCGAGTTCAGCGAGGCCAGCGGCTACTTCAGCCTGCAGGTGCTGGCCGACGTGGACGAGGACGGCAAGACCGCCTTCACCCTCTACTGCGAGGACCAGGAGTTCTCCACCCTGGAGTACGGCCGCGGCCTGTTCGAGGCGGTGGTCAGCCACATCCTCCAGCGCCGCCGGGGCCAGGCCGGTTACCCCATCTACATCACCGACATCAGCCTGGCCCCGGCGATCCTCGGCGAGAACGGCGCCGGGCGGGTGCAGACGGTGCACTTCCTCACCTACAAGCAACGCATCGAAGAGCAGCTCAACAAGACCCTGCAGGCACAGCGCAGGGGATAGGCCACCACCCCAACCGCCCAAACAAGCCCTCCAGCTCCTCGCCCAGCGGCGCCGCGATCGTCAACTCCTCGCCGCTATAGGGGTGACGGAAGCGCAGGCTGCTGGCGTGCAGCAGCAGGCGGTTGATGCCGAAGTGCTCGCGAAAGAGGCGGTTGTGGCGCCCCTCACCGTGGGTGGTGTCGCCCACCAGCGGGTGGAAGATGTGGTGGAAGTGTTTGCGGATCTGGTGATAACGGCCGGTGAGCGGCCTCACCTCCAGCAGCGAGTAGCGCGCCTCCGGGTAGCGGCCCACGGGGATGGACAGACGCACCGTGGCCAGGCGGCGGTATTCGGTCTGCGCCTGCTGCTCCTCCATCCACTTCTCCTCGCGTAGCGGATAGTCGATCAGCCCCTGCTCATCGGTCCAGCCGCGCGCCACCGCCAGGTAGCGCTTGTCCACCCCGCGCCCCTCGAACTCGCCGCACAGGGCCGCGGCCGCCTCCGAGTCCAGGCCGAAGACGATCACCCCCGAGGTGGGGCGATCCAGGCGGTGCACCGGGTAGACGCGGCGGCCGATCTGATCGCGCAACCGCTGCAGCAGAAAGGTCTCGTCGCGGGAGATGGGGCTGCGGTGGACCAGCAGATTGGGGGGCTTGGAGACGGCGATGTAGCGCTCGTCTCGGTAGAGGATGGGGAGTGACATGGGCGCCTAGTCTAGCGACCTGGCAGCCACGCCTCCAGCGCCGCCTTCAGGGCATCGAGCTTGATCGGCTTGCTGATGTAGTCGTCCATGCCCGCCTCCAGGCAGCGCTCGCGGTCCCCCTCCATGGCGTTGGCGGTCATGGCGATGATGGGAACGTGTCTCCCCTCCGCCTCCTCGGCGCGGATCGCGGCGGTGGCCTGCAGGCCGTCCATCTCCGGCATCATCATGTCCATGAAGATGAGCTCGTAATCACCCCCGCGCCACGCCTCCAGACCCTTGAGACCATCCTCGGCGGTGTCGGCGCTGTAGCCCAGCTTCTTCAGCATCCCCAGCGCCACCTTCTGGTTGACCTTGTTGTCTTCCACCAACAGTAGGCGCTCAGCATGAGCCTCGACCATTTGCGGTTCCGGCTCTCGACTCTCTACCTTCTGTCTCTCACCTAGAACAGTCGCCATTGCATCGTGAAGTAGCGAGTGGCGCACCGGCTTCGTCAGATAGATGCCAACCCCCGCCTCACGCGCACGTTTGGCCTCGTCGCCCTGCGAGAGTGAGGTGAGCATCACCAGGCGGGTTTTGGCCAACGTGGGCTCGGCCTTGATGATCCGCGCCAGCTCCAGGCCATCCATCTTCGGCATCATCATATCCAGCAGGGCGATATCGAAGGGCGCCCCCTGTTGCTGGGCCTCGTTGAGTAACTCCAGCGCCTCTTCACCGCTCTCAGCACACCGATGATCGACACCCCAGCCCTCAAGCAACCGATGCAGGATCTCGCGGTTGGTCGCGTTATCATCCACCACCAAGGTGCGTGCCTGCGACACGATACGGTGAAATGGCGAGTCACCACTTTGATCACTATCGACTTCCATGGATATGGTGAACCAGAAGGTGGATCCCTCGCCCAAGCGCGATTCCACCCCCATATCGCCGCCCATCATCACGGCCAGCTGACGGGAGATGGTCAGGCCCAGACCGGTGCCTCCAAACTGACGGGTGGTGGAGCCATCGGCCTGGGAAAATGATTCGAAGATGCGACTCTGTGCCTCCTTGCCGATGCCGATACCGGTATCCCGAATAGCGAAGCGCAATCTCAATTCATCGTTATCAGTCGCCACCCGTTCAACGCTGATCACCACCTCACCCGTATCGGTAAACTTGATGGCGTTGCCGGTGAGGTTGGTGATGATCTGACGCAACCGCACCGGGTCACCCCTCACCCAGCGCGGCAGCTGCGGGTCGATATGGTAGGCCAACTCCAGCCCCTTGCGCTGGGCATTGCCCGCGAGCATGTCACCGACATCGGCCACCGTCTCGTAGAGGTTGAAACGAATGGACTCCAGTTGCAGCTTGCCCGCTTCGATCTTGGAAAAATCGAGAATATCGTTGAGCAGGGAGAGCAGGCTTTCCGCCGAGTTATGCGCCGTGTTGGCCAACTCTTTCTGCTCACGATTCAGCTCACTGTCCAGCAGAAGTCCCAGCATTCCCAACACCCCATTCATGGGTGTGCGAATCTCATGGCTCATGTTGGCCAGGAACTCCGACTTGGCCTTGGAAGCAGCCTCGGCATCTTCTTTCGAGCGCTCCAGATCACGTGTCTGTTGCTGTAGCGAATCGGCCATACTATTAAAGGTGCTGGCCATTCGCCCCACCTCATCATTTCCCTCCACGCTTGCGCGCTGATTCAAATCTCCATTGGCCAGCGAACGGGCCGCCGAGGTAAGCCTGAGTATCGGGCGGGTAATGCCATGCGCAATGAACAGTGCCAACATCACCACCAGAGCGGCCACGACGATCAACGCGCCCTGGGAGCGAGACTGGATCTGGTTGGAGAGGGCGAAAGCCTCGTCGGTATCCTGCCTCACCACCATGGCCTGACGCAGCGTTGGGATATACAACCAGACGGCCAGTGTTTCATGGTCATGCTGGTCTCGATAAGGGCCGCTGCCCAAACGCCCGGAGAGGGCCTCGACAAAGGGACGGGCCTCAGCACTATCGGGGGAAACTCTGCGCGGCTCGCCATCCGCGCTGTCAGTATCGCGATGCACCAACTCATCGCCCACCATCCAGCCCATCATGGTCTCGCCGCTACGCCCAAGACCCATGTTATCGCTAACGACCCTGGTCACCTCGGAATCGTTGACCTGCAACGCCAGCACGCCTACAACCCGCCCCTCCCCGATAATGGGTGCGGCCAGAAAGGAGGCGGCCTCCTGCGAGGGCTCGTAGTATTCATAAGAGGAAACCTCAGTCTCCAGTAGTGTCAGGGCACGATCAAATACTCGCGCAAGCCCACTTTCACTATAGGGTCCGGTATACAGATTGGTGGCAAAGTCAGCCTCATGCGTAACACTGAATATGACTTCACCATCCGGTGTAATAAGGAAAAGATCGTAATACCCCAGCTGCTGCTGGATGTCCGCCAAGTAGTGGCGATAGCTCTCGTCTACCCTGAGGTACTCCTCCGAGGTCACACCGGATTTGTGATACACCTCGTCCAGGGCCAGGGTAGCCTTCTGTATATAGGGGCTTCGGGTAAGCAGGCTCGTCTCTTTGATTCGCTCATTGAAATAGGCATCGATCTGCTGGGCCTTGCGCGTCGCGATGGCCCACATACTGCTCTCAACGCTCTCTTGTATCGCCTGCTTAACCGTATTGATCCCCCAGCCACCGAGAATCAACAACGGTGCGATGGACAATAACAGCATGGCGATAACCAGGCGCTGACTGATGCCTATCCTGTCTATCATCACTCAACCTCCCGTCCGCGGGCGGGCGGTGCGGACCAGCGGCCACCCCAGGCCTCGAACAGGGCCTGCTGAAAGTCCTCCCACTCACTCCGCTTTCGATAGGAGAGGTAGGGGGTGGGACGGATCGCCACCTGCGAGTCCCAAACGACATCAAAATCGAGGCCGTCATTGACCCGGGCAATGCGTGCCGGTTTCCACAGGTGACGATTAACCGCCTCCACCGAGACCAGGCCCTCTGGCGCGGCATAGCTTTGCTGCAACAGCGCCTTGTTAACCACGATGGGGGCATCATGGCCAGAACGCTTCACCGCCTGCGCCCATAATTTCACCCCGACATAGGCGGCCTGCATCGGATCGTTGATGCGACGGTCCTCACCGTAGCGTGCCCTGAAACGATGCTTGAAGGCCTGATTATCCTCCCCCTCCAGACTTTCGAAATAGCTCCAGGCGGCGTACTCACCGCGCATGTCTATCCCTTCCATCGCCATCAACTCGTTCTCGCCGATGCTAAAAGAAATGGTGGGGATCTCGCCGGGTCCGATACCCGCCTCGCGCAGGGCACGGAAGAAGTGCAGGTTACTGTCGCCGTTGAGGGTGTTGATGATGAGATCGGGGCGGCTCTCGCTGATCGCCACCACCACCGGCCCCACCTCGGCGGAGCCCAGTGGCAGGTAATACTCGCCCAGCAGCTCAGCCCCCAGCAGCTCGGCGTAATCCTTGACGATGCGGTTGGCGCTGCGCGGGAAGATGTAGTCGGAGCCGATCAGCAGGATGCGTCGGCCGATGTGGTCCAGCCCCCACTTGAGCGCCGGGATCACCTGCTGATTGGGGGTGGCGCCGGTGTAGAGGATGTTGGGTGAGGCCTCCATCCCCTCGTACTGTAGCGGGTAGACCAGCAGATGGTCCCGCGACTCGAAGATCGGGAGCACGCTCTTGCGGCAGGCCGATGTCCAGCAACCGAAGACCACGCTGACCGCCTCCTCATCGATCAGTCGCTCGGCCTCCCGGGCGAAACGCTGTTTATCGGACACGCCATCCACCACCAGGATCTCCAGCGGCCGCCCGAGCAGCCCGCCCTCGGCGTTGATCTCCTCCAGGGCCAGCACGGTGGCATCCACCACGGCCCGCTCGCTCAGCGCCATGGTCCCGCTGAGCGAGTGCAGCACCCCCACCCGTATGGGCGTGGTCGGGGCGCTCTGCATCCAGGCCAGCACCACTGCCAGCA
>JBFFSW010000036.1:0-9042 GCA_041572195.1 Thiohalomonadaceae bacterium
CGGAGGTCTGGCGCAGACGGTGACTGATGAGTTGGGCCAGCTTGTGCATCAGGCGCAGGCCCAGGCGTGGGTGTTCGTGCTCCATGCGCGCGAAGCTCTGGCGGGTGAGCAGCAGCAGGGTGCAGTCTCCGGCGCTGACGGCGGTGGCCGAGGGGGGCAGTTCGTCGATCAGCGACATCTCGCCGACGGTCTTGCCGGGGCGGATCACCGCCAGACGCTTCACCTCCTGCCCCTCGGCCTCCTTATAGACGGTGAGCTTACCCTCGGCCAGCAGGCACATATAGCTGCTGCGCCGCCCTTCGCGGATCACCACGGTCTTGGCCGGGGCCTCGTAGGCGTGTACGTAACAGGCCAGCAGCTCAATCTCCTGGCGGGAGAAGTCGTTGAGGATCTGAATCGATTCCAGCAGGTCGCAGATGCGTTCCTTGAAGCTGGGGCCGTAGCCGATCAGCTCCATCCCCCTGGGCAGGTCGTTGATGGCGGCGGCGGTGGTGGTTAGGGTCTCTTCGCTCATCCGGCGATTCTACTGCCGCGCGGCACCGACTCCAAGCGCCAGTGCGCGATGGCCCAGCGCCAGAACTCGTCGAGGGTGGCCTCGGCCAGCTCCGGCGGCGGCGCCTGGCCGAGGAAGCGCAGGGCCTCGATCAGGCTGGGCAGGGGGCGGCGGTCATCCACCGCCGTGGCGAGATTCTGCTTGCTCAGCTTCTGCCCCTGCCGGTTGAGCGCCAGCGGCAGGTGGATATAGCCGGGCCGGGGCAGGTCCAGCAGGCGCTGCAGGTGGATCTGGCGGGCGCTGGAGTCGAGCAGGTCGCTGCCGCGCACCACCTCGGTGACCCCCTGATCACCGTCATCCACCACCACCGCCAGCTGATAGGCGTATAGGCCGTCGGCGCGTCGCAGGACGAAATCGCCCACCTCGCGTTGCAGATTCTGGCTCTGTGGCCCCTGCACCGGGTCGTCGAAGTGGATATCCCCCTCGGCCAGCAGGCGCACCGCATGCTGCCCATGCTCGCCGACATGGCGCGTGCGGCAGTGGCCGTCGTAGATCCCCGGCGGCGCGCTGCGCTCGGCCTGCTGCTTGCGCGAGCAGTCGCAGCGGTAGGCCAGGCCACTGCGCAGCAGCCCCTCCAGCACCTCGCGGTAGCGCCCGTGGCGGGCGCTCTGGTACATCACCTCGCCGTCCCAGCCCAGGCCGTGGGCCTCCAGGGTACGCAGGATCGCCTCGGCGGCGCCCGGTTGTTCGCGCGGCGGGTCCAGGTCCTCCATCCGCAGCAGCCAAGTGCCGCTCTGGTCGCGGGCACGCAGGTAGCTGCCCACCGCCGCCACCAGTGAGCCAAAGTGCAGCGGTCCGGTGGGGCTGGGGGCGAAGCGGCCGATGTAGGGGGCGCAATCGTTCTCTGTCAGTGCAGGCAAAATGGTCTGATACTGCTATAAGTCAGTTTTAAGGTGAGAGGGGGAGACTGTCAGTATGGAACAGAAACCCGAAAAGCTGATTATCGAGAGTGTATGCGCCGACGGTCAACGATTCCGTCCTAGTGACTGGATCGAGCGCATCTCCGCCAACCTTGCCAGCTTCGGCCCGGCGCGCCGGTTGCAATACGCCCAGTGCGTGCAGCCGACGATCATCGACGGCCAGAAGTGCCTGGTGGTCGACCCGATCCTCGAGGAGAAGGACCCGGAGGCCTATCGATACATCATGGGTTTCGCCAAGAGCAACCACCTGCGGATTCAGCCGGACAGGCGCGGCGAGGCGCGGGCGCATTAAAAAAGGGGCCGTGAGGCCCCTTTTTTGTTTCAGGCGATAACGCCTCAACCCATCTGCTTCTCGCGAATCTCGTCCAGGGTCTTGCAGTCGATGCAGAGGTTGGCGGTGGGGCGGGCCTCCAGGCGGCGGATGTCGATCTCGACGCCGCAGCTCTCGCAGTAGCCGTACTCATCGTCGTCGATCATCTCCAGCGACTCGTCGATCTTCTTCAGCAGCTTGCGCTCGCGGTCACGGGTGCGCAGCTCCATGGTGAAGTCCGACTCCTGGCTGGCGCGGTCGTTGGGGTCGGGGAAGTTGGCCGCCTCGTCCTGCATGTGGTGCATGGTGCGGTCCACCTCTTCCATCAGCTCCTTCTTCCAGCCCTGCAGGATGTGACGAAAGTGGTCCTTCATCGCCGGGCTCATGTACTCCTCCTTCTTGCCCTGCTCATAGGGCGTGAAGGAGCCGAAGCTTTCGGATACGGTAGGGGCGGCCTTGTTCTCGGCGGCTTTCTTCTTGGTCGGCATGCTGCCTTTCTCCAAAACTGGTCTAAATAAGCCGGCAATCTATACCAGATGTCATTCGGCCGCGCAACAAACGCCGGCAGGGTGATTTGAGCCTTTTACTCGGGTATTCTATGCAACCCCTTGGTAAGACAATACGTTTTCTGGAGTAGACATGGCCGATTTGCAAGCACTGCTGTTTGACGTGGATGGGACCCTCGCCGATACCGAGCGTGATGGCCACCGCGTCGCCTTCAACCGCGCCTTCGCCGAGGCGAAGCTGGATTGGGAGTGGTCCGAGGCGCTCTATGGCGAGCTGCTGGCGGTCACCGGCGGCAAGGAGCGTATCCGCTTCTATCTGGAGAAGTTCAACACTGGCTTCGAGAAACCCGATAACTTCGATGAGTTCGTCGCCGGTCTGCACCAGGCCAAGACCCGCCACTACGTGCAGATGCTGGGTGAGGGGCTGATCCCGCTGCGCCCCGGCGTCAAGCGCCTGATCGAGGAGGCCCGCGCCGCCGGACTGCGCCTGGCCGTGGCCACCACCACCACCCCGGAGAACGTCAGCGCGCTGCTGGAGAACGCCCTGCACCCGGAGGCGATGAGCTGGTTCGAGGTGATCGCCGCCGGTGACATCGTCCCCGCCAAGAAGCCCGCCCCCGACATCTACACCTGGGCGATGGAGCAGATGAACCTCAAGCCCGAGCAGTGCATCGCCTTCGAGGACTCCTACAACGGCATCCTCTCCTCGCGTGGCGCTGAGCTGACCACCATCGTCGCCATCAACGGCTACACCGCCGAGGATGAGTTCGACGGCGCCGCCATCGTCCTCGACCACTGGGGCGAGCCGGAGCAGCCCTTCACGGTGCTGGCGGGTGATGCCGGTGACAGCCGCTATCTGGATCTGGCGCTGGTGAAGCGTCTGCATGGCGGCTGAACCCACCGCCACCCCCCTGGCCTCACGCATGGAGGGGATTGAGCCCTTCCATGTGATGGACATCCTCGGCCGCGCCCGCGAGCTGGAGGCGCAGGGGCGCTCCATCGTCCATATGGAGATCGGCGAACCGGACTTCACCACCCCCGAGCCGGTGATGGCCGCCGCCCGCCGCGCCCTGGACGAGGGGCGGACTCACTACACCCCGGCGCTGGGGCTGCCTGCCCTGCGCCGGGCCATCTCCGATCACTACCGCGAGCGCTTCGGCGTCGAGGTGGCGGCGGAGCGGATCATCATCACCCCCGGCGCCTCCGGCGCCCTGCTGCTGGCGCTGGGGGCCATCCTCGGCCGCGACCGCGAGGCGCTGCTGGCCGACCCCGGCTACCCCTGCAACCGCCACTTCGCCCGCTTCGTCGAGGGGCGGGTGCGCTCGCTGCCGGTGGGGCCGGAGAGCGGCTATCAGCTGAGCGCCGCGCAGCTGCGCGCGGAGTGGGGCGCGGAGACCGACCTGGCGATCATCGCCAGCCCCTCCAACCCCACCGGCACCCAGGTGCCGCAGGTGGAGCTGGCGGAGATGCAGGCGCTGGCCGCCGAGCGCGGCGGGCGGCTGCTGGTGGACGAGATCTACCAGGGGCTGGTCTACGACGGCGAGCCAAGCACCGCGCTGTCGATCAGCGATGAGCTGCTGGTGGTCAACAGCTTCTCCAAATACTTCTGCATGACCGGCTGGCGCCTGGGCTGGCTGGTGCTGCCCGAGGGCTATCTGCGACCGGTGGAGAAGCTGATGCAGAACCTCTTCATCGCCGCCCCGACCCTGGCCCAGCACGCCGCCCTGGCCGCCTTCGAGCCGGAGACCCAGGCGATCCTCGAGCAGCGCCGCACCGCCTTCCGCGAGCGCCGCGACTTCCTGCTGCCGGCGCTGCGCGGGCTGGGTTTCGAGATCCCGGTCACCCCGGCGGGGGCCTTCTATCTCTATGCCGATATCGGCCGCTTCAGCGACGACAGCCGCGCCTTCGCCCGGCGCCTGCTGGAGGAGGCCGGGGTGGCGGTGACCCCGGGCATCGACTTCGGCGAGCACCGCGCCGCCAACCACGTACGCTTCGCCTACACCACCTCCATGGAGCAGCTGGAGGAGGGGGTCGAGCGATTGCGCCTTTTCCTCAAGTGATATGATGCCGCGATGAAAAGGATTTCCCCCCTGCTGTTCCTCTTCCTCGCCCTGTTGTCGGCGCCGAGTAGCGCTGAACAGTCGCTGGAGCCGATCACCCTGCAACTGCGTTGGCACCACCAGTTCCAGTTCGCCGGATACGTCGCCGCCCGTGACTTGGGCTACTACCGCGAGGCGGGGCTGGATGTGACCCTGGTGCCCGGCACCCCGGGCCGTAACCCGTTGGACGAGGTGCTCTCGGGGCGCGCCGACTACGGCGTTGGCAATAGCGAGCTGCTGCACCGGCGCCTTAACGGCGCGCCGCTGGTGGCCCTGGCGGTGGTCTTCCAGCACTCCCCCTCGGTGCTGCTGGTGCGCGCCGACTCAGGCATCCACGCCCCCCACGACCTCATCGGCCGCCGGGTGATGATGATCGGCAATCGCATCGACGCTGACTTCCACGCCATGCTCACCGGTCAGGGGATCGCCCCTCACGAGCTGGAGATCATCGACAGCAGCTACGATATCGCCGACCTGGCCGATGGGCGCACCGACGCCTTCAACGCCTACCTGACCAACGAACCCTTCTTCATGCGCCAGCGCGGCATCGCCGTGCACGCCATCCGCCCGCGCGACTACGGCATCGATTTCTACAGCGACACCCTGTTCACCAGCGAGACGGAGCTGGCCGCCCACCCGGAGCGGGTCGAGGCGCTGCGTGAGGCCAGCCTGCGTGGCTGGGCCTATGCCCTGGAGCACCCCGATGAGGTGATCGCCTGGCTCAGGCAGCGCTACGGGGTGGAGAAGAGCATCCCCCACCTGCGGTTCGAGGCCGAGGCGGTGGCCGAGCTGGTGCTGCCGCAGCTGGTGGAGATTGGCTATATGAACCCCGATCGCTGGCAGATCATGGCCGACACCTTCGTCGCCCAGGGGATGGCACCCAACGGTTACAAGCTCGACGGCTTCATCTACGCACCGCCACGGGTCGAGGCGCCTGTCTGGATCTACTGGGGCGCCGCGGTCTTCTTCCTCTTTGCCTTCGCCTGGGCGGCGGTGGCGCTGTTCCTGTTCCGCTCGCGCCGGGCGCTGCAGCGGGAGATCGACGTGCGCGCCCTCACCGAGGAGCGCCTGCGCGCCTCCGAGAGCGAGATCCGCAGCCTCTTCGACAACATGCAGGATGTCTTCTACCGCGCCGACGGTCATGGGCGGGTGATGATGGTCTCGCCCTCGGTGGAGCAGCTCATGGGCTACCGAGCCGAGGAGTTGATCGGCCGTCCGCTGCACGAGCTCTACATCGACCCGCAGGGGCGCGAACGTCTGCTGCAGGCCTTGCATGAGGGGCAGGGGAGCGTGCTCGGCTTCGAGGTGGTGCTGCGTCACCGTGACGGCTCGCCGGTGTGGCTGTCGGTCAACTGCCAGTATTTTTACGACAACAACGGCCGGGTGCTGGGCATTGAGGGGACGGTGCGCGATATCGGCGAGCACAAGGCGATGGAGGAGCGCCTGCGCCAGGCCAAGGAGCAGGCGGAGGTGGCCAGTCAGGCCAAGAGCGCCTTCCTCGCCAACATGAGCCACGAGATGCGCACCCCCCTTAACGGCCTGCTCGGCTTCACCCGTCTGCTGGCCGAGACCGAACTCAAGCCGCAGCAGCGCGACTACCTGGAGACCATCCGCTCCTCCGGCAATGACCTGCTGGAGATCATCAACGAGCTGCTGGACTTCTCGCGCATCGAATCGGGCAAGCTGCGCATCCAGAGCATCCCCTACGACCCACGGCGTACCGTCAACGAGGTGTGCGGCTTCTTCCGCCCCGGCATGGAGGCGCGAGGCCTGGAGCTGCTGCTGGATATCGACGAGTCGGTGCCGGGGGTGGTCTCGGGCGACCCCATCCGTCTGCGTCAGGTGCTCAACAACATCATCGGCAACGCGGTGAAGTTCACCAGCCACGGCGAGGTTAGCGTGCGCGTCGGCTACGAGGAGCGGATGGGCGGTCAGCGCCTGCGCTTCTCCATCTGCGACACCGGCCCCGGTATCCCCGCCGAGGCGCGCACGCAGATCTTCGAGCCCTTCACCCAGTGGGACGGTGCTCGTGAGCACGGCGAGGGGGGCAGCGGTTTGGGGCTGGCCATCAGCCGTCACCTGGTGGAGCGCATGGGCGGTGAAATCGGCGTCACCAGCACCGTCGGCCGCGGCGCCTGTTTCTGGTTCTTCATCCCCTTGCAGGCGGGCGCCGAGAAGGTGATCGAGGCGAGGCCCGCGCCGGTCGATGCGCAGCGCCGCTTCTACCCCGATGCACACGTGCTGGTGGTGGACGACAATGACATCAACCGCAAGCTCATCACCACCCTGCTGGGCCCCAGCAAGGCGCGCATCAGCGAGGCCCGCGACGGCGAGGAGGCGGTGGCCTTCATGCAGAGTGAACGCCCCGACCTGATCCTGATGGATATCCGCATGCCGCGTATGGACGGCACCACCGCCACCGCCCGCATCCGTGAAATGGAGCAGGGTCGGCGTCACACCCCGATCATCGCCCTCACCGCCCACGCCCTGCCCGCCGAGCGAGAGTACTTCATCGCCTCCGGCATGGACGCCTGCATTACCAAGCCGGTAATGGAGGATGAGCTGTGGGGGCTTCTGGACCAGCACCTGGGGGAGTGAGCGGTATGCGCCGTCTACTCCCCGCGCTTCTGTTTCTCGTCACCCAACCGCTATCGGCCCTGCCCGAGCAGTGCATGGGAGGCCCCGATCCGCTCTGCCTGCTGGAGGCGGCCGACGAGCAGCGTCGTCGCCTGGAGGCGGTGCCGGTGGAGTATGCCGTGATGCAGGCCGAGCTGCTGGGACGGTTGGCGGACAAGGCGGCCGAGGCGGGGAAGCTGGAGCGGGCCTTCGCCCTGTTGTTGCGGATCTCGGGCATCGAGCCCAGCGAGCACGACCACATGCTCGTGCGGCTGGCCATGCGCAGCCTGGAACTGGGCGAGTCGGAGCTATTCGATGACATCGGCTGGGAGCTCTCCAGTGACAAGGCGCGCATTGACCTCACCCAGAGCGCCTTGCGCGTCCTCACCAGCCGCAGCTCGTCCCATGGCCTCACCCAGGATGCACTCTCCACCCTCTTCAGCCGCGCCGAACAACGGCTGCGCCGCCACCTCGATGGTAACGAGCTGCGCGAATGGCTGCGGCGCCTGGCACGGGGCTATCAGCTAAGCGGCGAGGCGGGGGAGGCCGAGCGACTGCTGACGGAGCTGGACCTCGGCGATGACGGACCGGGGCCGCTGGAGCGGGGGGATTTCGCCGCCATGATGGAGGAGCGGGAGTGGAGTGAGCATCCCAGCAAGCGCGCCAAACAGCGACTGAAGGCGCTGGAGCGCTGGGCCGAGCGCTGGCCGGAGCGGGGCAGCGCATCCCTGCCCCTGATCGAGGCGGGGGCGGGCGGCCTCTCCCACACCTATATCGACCTGGGGCTGCGTATCCACGAGGCCAGGCGCCTGGCCGGGTCCGACCCGGTATCGGCACGCCAGCGCATGGGCGGCATCGTCGACAGCCTGCGTGGCATGCCCGACAGCCCGGAGCGGGACTACTGGCTCTACACCCTGGTCGATGGGCTTATGGATATGGATAAGGGGGCCTGGGACGAGGCGGCCCGCTGGAGCACCGCCATCAATGACCGCATGGTGCGTCTGGAGGCGGCCGGCAAGGTGATGGATGGGGCGAGCAAGCAGGACGGCGTGGAGATGTTGCCCACCATCGCCGCCTATTTCGACGACCCCGTCATCCCGCTGCTGGCCGAGTATGAGCAGGCGGAACGGCTGCGCAAGGACGACCGCGACGCCGAGGCGGCGGAGTACTATCGCCGGGCGATGCGCAGCGGCATGGCGCTGAAGGATGACCTCGAGATCGATGGGCGCAGCCTCAAGTCCCTGTTGATGATGGAGGTGATGGAGCGGGGCCGCAAGGTGGGAGACCCGCAGCTGGCTCATGAGGCGGGGCGCTGGCTGGAGGCGCATATCCCCGCCGACGACGAGATGATGGTGGAGATCACCATGAATCTGGCGCAGGAGTATCGGCGGATCGGTGCCGAGGGTGATGCCCAGCGGCTGATGCTGGGGCTCAGGGGGCGTCTGTCCGACCTGGATGAGAAGCAGCGACGGTTCGTGATCGACCGGCTGTTCGAAGAGGCGCTGGATGCGAAAAACTGGGCCGAGGCCGAATCGCTCATCCATCAGGGAACGAGTGAGGAGCGTCGCCCCTACATGAACATGCAGCTTGCCGACAGGCAGTTGGAGCAGGGCGATGAGGCGCAGCGGGCGGCCGCCGTGGCACTGTTGCAGAGGATTGCCGAAGCCCACGAAAAAGATCGCGACAGGATTGTCGGCCTCATTCGCAAAAAGGGTGGCCGCGAGGGCATAGAACGCCTGTTGTCCAGCTACTGGCTGAGCGATGGACAGCGCGAATCACTCAACGATGAGCTGATGGACCACTACGTCGATGCCGCCGATCAAAAGGGGGTGCGACGACTGCTGGCGATGATGGAGGATAGGGAGGCCATCGAGCGGCTCCTGCCCATGCTCAACGCCACGCTGGACTCGCGTCCGCAGTTCGCCAAGGCCCTGTGGGAGGAGCTGCTGAAGCGGATCAGGGCCGACGACTGGGAATCGATGTCGCTGCTGACGCAGGCGATGGAGCAGGGCACCACGTTATGGGCACGCCACGGCGA
>JBFFSW010000037.1:0-9038 GCA_041572195.1 Thiohalomonadaceae bacterium
CCCAGATCTGGGATTCCCCGTCGCAGTTGTGGCGAATGGGCGACGCCAAGCGAAACCGTCCGCACATTCCTCCGATGACCGGTGGGCGGCGGTTGGCGACGAGCGCGGGTCGCGACCGCCACCTGGCCCTGGCGGTGTACGACCTGGATGCCCTTGTCGCCAGACTGGAGGGGGAGGGGATCGCCTACACCCGTAGCCGCTCGGGGAGGGCGGCGGTGTTTTGTAGAGACCCTGATGGGAATGGGGTGGAGTTGGTGGGATAGTTGTAGAGTGTCACTCATGCAAATAAAGGAGTTATTACAATGAACATTACTAAAGCAATGATCGCCATGCTTGGCCTGCTTTTCATCCTCAACCCCGCCGTTGCCAAGGACGACAAGGACAAGGGCTCCCGCGAGCTGCCGCCGGGCCTGCAGAAGAAGGTGCAGCGGGGCGGTGCGCTGCCGCCGGGCTGGGAGAAGAAGGTGCAGGTCGGCCAGCCCATCGAGGCGGAGGTGTATCAGCACCGCGAGGTGGTGGTGCCGGTGGACGATAAGGGACTGGTCACCGTCACCATCGGCGGTAAGTTGATCCGTCTCTACGAGGCGACCCGCGAGGTGGTGGAAATTCTCGAATAAGCCGTTGGTGGATGGATTAGTTTTCCAGTGACTGTGTAATCTTTTCGCGCAAACACTTTAGCTGCTGCTCATTGCGAATCGGCGCATTATTGCTGTCGACGATAAAGAAAATATCCTCGACACGCTCGCCGAGGGTGCCGATCTTGGCGTTCTGCATGCGCACGTTGCAGTCGGCCATGACGCGGGCGATGCGTGAGAGCAGGCCGGGGCGGTCGGAGGCGACCACCTCCATGATGGTTCGGCTGTTGCCGGCGTCCTCTTCGAAGGTGACCTGGGTGGGGATGGGGAAGTGTTTGAGTCGGCGGGCCATGCGTCGCTGGATGGCGGGAGGCTCGCCCTGGAGCTGGCGCAGCTGCGCCTCCAGGGTGCGTTCGATCTCCCGGATGCGATGGGAGCTGTGGATGGGTTCGCCGTCCTCCTCGAGCACGCTGTAGGTGTCGAGGGTGTAGCCGTCGCGTGAGGGGATGATGCGCGCGTCGACGATGTTGAGCCCCAGCTGTTCGAGTACCGCGGTGGTGGTGCTGAACTGGAAGCCGCGGATGGGGGTGTAGACGAAGATGCCGGTGCCGCCGCGGGCGGTCTGCTGGCGCACCAGGATCAGCGGCTCCAGATTGTCCGTGCCGTGTTTGAGGATGGCTCGGCCGTGCCAGGCGATCTCGTCGGCGCTGTAGCGCAGGAAGTAGTCATCGCCCAGGCGTTGCCACACCTTGCCGATGCTCAGGTCGTTAAGGCCGAACACCCGCAATTTCTCCCGTGCCTGTTGCTGGGTTTCGTTAATCAGCTCCTGCTGCTTGAGCGGATTGCCGAGGCCGCGGCGCCGGGCTCGGGCAGTGGTGTGGTAGAGCTCGGCCAGCAGCGAGTCCTTCCATGAGTTCCAGACGCTGGGGCTGGTGGCGCGCACGTCGGCGACGGTGAGCAGGTAGAGGTAGTCGAGGTGGTTCTTGTCACCCACCTGCTGGGCGAATTCGTTGATCACATCAGGGTCTGAGATGTCCTTGCGCTGGGCGGTGGTGGACATGATCAGGTGGTTGCGCACCAGCCAGGCGACCAGGCGGGTGTCGTAGTCGCCGAGGTCGTGGCGGCGACAGAAGGCCTCAGCGTCCACCGCGCCGAGCTGGGAGTGGTCGCCGCCGCGGCCCTTGGCTATGTCGTGGTAGAGGGCGGCGATGTAGATCAGCTCCGGCTTGGGCAACTCGCCGATGATGCGGCTGCTGAGCGGGAATTCATGCTGGAACTCCGCCACCGTGAGGCGGCGCAGGTTGCGCAGCACGCGCAGGGTGTGCTCGTCCACGGTGTAGACGTGAAAGAGGTCGTGCTGCATCTGGCCGACGATCTGGCCGAACTCCGGCAGGTAGGCGGCAAGCACGCCGTAGCGGTTCATGCGCCGCAGCTCGTGGGTGACGCCCAGCGGCTGGCGCAACAGCTCCATGAACAGGCTGCGACAGCGCAGGTCGGCGCGGAAGGCCTCGTCGATGTGCGCCAGGGCGGCGCGCACCCGGCGGATGGTCTCGGCACGTACCCCCTTGAGCTGGGGGTTCTGTGCCATCACCAGGAACAGCTCCAGCAGGGCGTAGGGGCGGTGCTCGAAGAGCAGCCCGTCGCGCGCCTCGAGGAAGCCGCGGCGGGCCTGAAAGCGCTTGCTGACCGCCACCGGCTCGCCCGGGTCGTCGGCCAGCAGGATCTCCTCCTGAAAGAGTTGCAGCAGCATCTCGTTGAGGCGCTCCAGCTCGGTCACCTCGCGGTAGTACTCCTTCATGAAGTATTCGACGGCCAGGCGTTTGCCGTCGCTCTCGTAGCCGAACTGTTGGGCCAGGGCGCGCTGGTGGTCGAACAGCAGGCGGTCCTCGTGGCGGCCGCTCAGTAGGTGCAGGCCGAAGCGCACCTTCCAGAGGAAGTTCTGTCCCTTGATCAGGGCGTGGTACTCCTCACGGCTGAGGAAGCCGCGCTCGACCAGCTCGCCCAGGGTCTCGACGCCGAAGTGGCGCTTGGCCACCCAGCCCACCATCTGGATGTCACGCAGGCCGCCGGGGCCCTCCTTGACGTTGGGCTCGAGGTTGTAGGCGGTGTCGTTGTACTTGCGGTGGCGCTCGATCTGCTCGGCCCACTTGGCTTCGAAGAAGGCGCGTCCGGGCCACAGGCGGCTCTGGTCGGTCACCTCGCGCATACGCTGGAACAGCGCTGCGTCGCCCAGCAGCAGGCGCGACTCCATCAGGTTGGTGGCGACGGTGATGTCGGCCCCGGCCTGCTCGATGCAGTCCTCCAGGGTGCGTACGCTGTGGCCGATGTCCAGCTTCAGGTCCCAGAGGAAGGTGAGAAAGCCCTGCAGCGCCTCGCCGTGGGCCTCGAAGGCGGCCTCCTCGCCGAGCAGCAGCAGGTCGATGTCGGAGTGGGGGTGCAGCTCGCCGCGACCGTAGCCGCCCACCGCCACCAGCGCCAGTCCTCCCGCATCGGGCAGCTGGTGGTGGCGCCAGACCTGGCAGAGCAGTTGGTCGATAAAGGCGGCCTGGCTCTGGACCAGGTGTTCGACCGGCTCGCCCGCGTGAAAACGCTCGGCCAGCGCCGCCTGCTGTTCGCCTATGCTCTGGCGTAAGGCGGCGATCTCACTCATTTGTCCCGCTCTTCCTCGCGCAGGGTCAGCACCTCGTGGCCGGTCTCGGTGACCAGCAGGGTGTGCTCCCACTGGGCCGAGAGGCTGCGGTCGCGGGTGACCACGGTCCAGTCGTCGGGCAGCAGCTTCACGTCGCGTTTGCCGGCGTTGATCATCGGCTCGATGGTGAAGCACATGCCGGGCTTGAGCACCTCACCGACGCCCGCCTTGCCGTAGTGCAGCACCTGTGGCGCCTCGTGGAAGTCGGCGCCGATGCCGTGGCCGCAGTACTCGCGCACCACCGAGAAGTGGTGCTTCTCGGCGTGCTGCTGGATGGCGTGGCCGATATCCCCCAGGGTGGTGCCGGGCCTGACCATGTCGATGCCCACCCACAGACACTCGTGGGCCACCTCCACCAGGCGTCTGGCGCGGATGCTGGGCTCGCCGACGAAGAACATCTTGCTGGTGTCGCCGTGGTAGCCGTCCTTGATCACGGTGATATCGACGTTGAGGATGTCCCCCTTCTTCAGCGTCTTTTTGGTGGGGATGCCGTGGCAGACCACGTGGTTGATGGAGGTGCAGATGGATTTGGGGAAGCCGTGGTAGTTGAGCGGCGCCGGGATCGCCCCCTGGCGCTCGACGATGTAGTCGTGGCAGATGCGGTCCAGCTCGTCGGTGGTGACCCCAGGCTGGATGTGGGGTTCGATCATCTCCAGCACCTCGGCGGCCATCCGCCCGGCAACGCGCATCTTCTCGATCTCTTCGGCGGTTTTGATTTTGATGGTCATAAGCTATTGAATTTCCTGCGCTGCTTGCCGAATGGGGTGGGGCGCCGTTATGCCGCTCCGGGGCCCGTGAACGTTGTTGTACGTGGGTCGTTATGGTATAAAGGCGCGCTTTGTGAGGCAAACCCGAAACGCGGCCGGGGGGATTTTCCCGAAGTCCGCGAAATCCGCACACGCACCGACACGGTCATCGGGTGCCCGAAACGGCGTTAGCTGCCAGGGTTGATGACTGGGGTGCGTGGAGGCCAAACCCAAGTATTGGAGAGTAAAACATGTCCGTTACCATGCGTGAAATGCTGGAGGCCGGTGTCCACTTCGGTCACCAGACCCGCTACTGGAACCCGCAGATGGCCCCGTACATCTTCGGCGACCGCAACAAGATCCACATCGTCAACCTGGAGAAGAGCCTTCCTCTCTACAATGACGCCATGAACTACCTGGGCAACATCGCCTCGAAGAAGGGCAAGATCCTCTTCGTCGGCACCAAGCGCCAGGCCCGTGAGATCATCAAGAACGAAGCCGAGCGTTGCGGCATGCCCTACGTCAACCACCGTTGGCTGGGCGGCATGCTGACCAACTACAAGACCGTCAAGCAGTCCATCAAGCGTCTGAAGGACCTTGAGGCCATGGACGCCGACGGCTCCCTGGACCGCCTGACCAAGAAGGAGGCGCTGATGCGCCGCCGCGAGATGGAGAAGCTGCAGCGCAGCCTCGGCGGTCTCAAGGACATGGGCGGCCTGCCCGACGCCATCTTCGTCATCGACGTGGGTCACGAGAAGATCGCCATCAGCGAGGCCCGCACCCTGGGCATTCCGGTGATCGGCGTGGTCGATACCAACAACAGCCCCAAGGGCGTTGATTACGTGATCCCCGGCAACGATGACGCCATCCGCGCCATCTCCCTCTACGCCGAGGGCGCCGCCAGCGCCATCCTCGAAGCCAAGGCCTCCAACAGCGCCGCCGGCGGCGCCACCGACGAGTTCGTCGAGGTGGCCGAGGTCGAGGCCGAGGCCGCGAGCGAGGGTGAGGCCGAGGCCTAAGCGCCCGGTCGCCGCCCGCCGATGTCGGCGGGCGGCAATCGTTTACGACTGAATTCCGAACAATCCGTCCGCCCCGCACGTCGGGGCGGGCCGTCAATTGAGAGGTAGATAATGGCTATTACCGCTGCACTGGTTAAGGAACTGCGCGAGCGCACCGGCGCCGGCATGATGGAGTGCAAGAAGGCTCTGGTGGAGACCAATGGCGACATCGAGGCCGCCATTGAGCACATGCGCAAGACCGGCCTGGCCAAGGCCGACAAGAAGGCCGACCGCACCGCCGCCGAGGGCCTGATCGTGGTCAAGACCAGCGACGATGGCAAGCAGGCCGTGATGCTGGAGGTCAACTGCGAGACCGACTTCGTCGCCAAGGGCGATGATTTCCAGGGCTTCTGCGACGAGCTGGCTGGTCTGGCCCTCGCCAACCAGCCCGCCGACCTGGAGGCCCTGCTGGCCTACGAGATGAACGGCGGCGAGAACGTCACCGACACCCTCAAGCGCCTGATCGCCAAGATCGGCGAGAACATGAGCGTGCGTCGCTTCCAGCTCTTCAGCACCGACGGCCTGCTGGCCAACTACATGCACGGCGCCCGCATCGGCGTGATGGTGGACCTGAACGGCGGTGACGTCGAGCTGGGCCGTGACATCGCCATGCACATCGCCGCCAGCAAGCCCTCCGCGGTCTCTTCCGACGACGTCGACCCGGCGCTGATCGAGAAGGAGAAGGAGATCTTCACCGCCCAGGCCGCCGAGTCCGGCAAGCCCGCCGAGATCATCGAGAAGATGATCGGTGGTCGCATCCAGAAGTTCCTGAAGGAGATCACCCTGCTGGGTCAGCCCTTCGTCAAGAACCCCGACCAGACCGTCGAGCAGCTGCTCAAGGAGAAGGGTGCCAGCGTCAACGGCTTCACCCGCTTCGAGGTGGGCGAGGGTATCGAGAAGAAGGTGGAGAACTTCGCCGACGAGGTGATGGCTCAGGTTAAGGGTAGCTAAACCATGAGCGACGCCAACTCCGAGCTGCGTTACCAGCGGATCCTGCTCAAGCTCAGCGGCGAGGCGCTGATGGGCGAGAAGGGCTTCGGCATCGACCCCAAGGTGGTCGATGCGATCGCCACCGAGATCAAACAGGTGGTGGATGCAGGGGCGCAGGTCGGAGTGGTGATCGGCGGCGGTAACATCTTCCGAGGGGTCTCCCTGGCCGCCTCGGGGATGGACCGCGCCAACGCCGACCAAATGGGCATGCTGGCCACGGTGATCAACTCACTGGCCGTGCAGGACGCCCTCAAGAACAAAGGGTTGGAGGTGCGGGTGATGTCGGCGCTGCCGATTCACCAGGTATGCGAGGACTACATCCGTCGTCGCGCCATTCGTCACCTGGAAAAGGGGCGGGTGGTGATCTTCGCCGCCGGCACCGGCAACCCATTCTTTACCACCGACTCCGCCGCCAGCCTGCGTGGCGTCGAGATCAACGCCCAGCTGGTACTCAAGGCCACCAAGGTGGACGGTGTCTATAACGCCGATCCGGTGAGCAATCCCGATGCCGTGCGCTACGAGCGCCTGAGCTATGACCAGGTGCTGGCCGAGAACCTGCGGGTGATGGACCATACGGCCATCATCCTCTGCCGCGACCACAGCCTGCCGCTGCAGGTCTACGACATGAGTCAGCCGGGGGCGCTGCTGCGCATCCTCGAGGGCGAGAACGTCGGCACCCTGGTCGAGGCCTGAGTCGGAACCCAACATTTCGGAGTAGTGCAGATGATCGATGAAATTCAGCAGGATGCCGAGACCCGCATGGGGAAGAGCATCGAGTCCCTGAGGACCGAGTTGAGCAAGCTGCGCACCGGTCGTGCGCACCCCAGCATCCTCGACCATGTCACCGTCGAATACTACGGTTCCGAGGTACCCATCAGCCAGGTGGCCAACATCGCCGTCGAGGACGCCCGTACCCTCACCGTCGCGCCCTGGGAGAAGCCCATGGTGCAGGTGGTAGAGAAGGCAATCATGACCTCCAACCTGGGGCTCAACCCCTCCAGCGCGGGCACCGTTATCCGCGTGCCGATGCCGCCGCTCACCGAGGAGCGCCGCCGCGACATGATCAAGCTGGTGCGCGCCGAGGGCGAGGGCGCCAAGGTAGCGATTCGCAACATCCGCCGTGATGCCAATAGCGACTTCAAATCCCTGCTCAAGGAGAAGGAGATCACCGAGGACGAGGAGCGCGGTGCCGTCGACGGCATCCAGAAGCTCACCGACAAATACGTCGCCGAGGTGGATAAGCTGCTGGAGGCCAAAGAGAAGGACCTGATGGAGATCTGAACTCCATCGCACCCTATCGTCAGGCAATGGCCGACAACACCAGTACCCCGTCCAACGCCGAGTGCTCACCACGGCACGTCGCCATCATCATGGATGGCAACGGCCGCTGGGCGCGTCGGCGCATGCTGCCCCGTTTCGCCGGTCACCGCGCCGGTATGGAGTCGGTGCGCGAGACCATCAAGGCGTGTCTCGATCACGGCGTCGAGGTGCTGACTCTGTTCGCCTTCTCCAGTGAGAACTGGCGGCGGCCTCAGGAGGAGGTCGGCGCGCTGATGAACCTATTCATGTCGGCGCTGGAGAAGGAGGTCTCCAAGCTGCACGAGAAGGGGGTGCGCCTGCGCGTCGTCGGCGACCGTTCCGCCTTCCACGACGAACTGCGCCAGCGTATCGACGAGGCCGAGCGTCTCACCGCCGACAACCAGGCCATGACCCTCAACATCGCCGCCAACTACGGCGGTCGCTGGGATATCGTCCAGGCCGCCCGCCTGCTGGCCGAGGAGGTGGCGGCCGGTCGCATGCGCACCGATGAGTTGGACGAGGCGGCGCTGGCCGGGCGTCTCAGTCTGGCCGGGCTGCCCGAACCCGACCTCTTCATCCGCACCGGTGGCGAGCAGCGCATCAGCAATTTCCTGCTCTGGCAGTTGGCCTACACCGAACTCTATTTCACCCCCAAACTCTGGCCGGAGTTCGACCGCGCGCAGCTGGACGAGGCGCTGGCCTCCTACAGCTCTCGCCAGCGCCGTTTCGGTCGCACCGGCGAACAAGTGGAGCAGAGCCGTCATGCTTAAGCAGCGAATTATCACCGGTCTGATCCTCGCGCCGCTGGTGTTGAGCGCCGTCTACTACCTGCCTAACGACTACTTCGCGCTGCTGATGGCGCTGATGGTGCTGGTCGGCGGTCTGGAGTGGGCGCGCCTGGCGGAGCTGGAGAACTGCGGTGAGCGCCTGGTGCTGTTCCAGCTGCCGCTGGCCGGGGTGTTGTTCGCCATTCACGCCTTCTCCCTGCACTTGGCCGCCCTCATCGTCGGTCTCCTCTGGTGGCTGCTGGCCCTGGTGGCGGTGCTGCGCTACCCCAACGGCAGTGATTTCTGGCGTAAGGGACTGCTGCCGCGCTTTCTCGCCGGGCTGGCGATCCTGGCCCCGGCCTGGGCCTCGCTGGTTCAGCTGCACGCCCAGTTCGGCCCCGGTTACGTGATTCTGGTGCTGCTGATGATCTGGGGCGCCGACACCGGCGCCTATTTCGCCGGGCGCGCCTTCGGCAAACACAAGCTGGCCCCGCGGGTCAGCCCCGGCAAGAGCTGGGAGGGGGTGTTCGGCGGCCTCTTCACCTCGCTGGCGGTGGTGGTGATTGCCGGGCAGTGGTTGGATTACCCCGGCGGGCTCAATGCCTTCCTGCCGCTGGCGGTGGCGGTGGTCTTCATCTCCGTGCTCGGCGACCTGACCGAGAGCCTGTTCAAGCGCATGGCTGATATCAAGGACAGCGGCCAGCTGCTGCCGGGCCACGGCGGCATGCTGGACCGCATCGACAGTCTCACCGCCGCCGCGCCTGCCCTGCTCGGCGCGTTGCTGCTGCTGGAGACGCTGGCGTGATTGGGGTCAGCGTCCTCGGCGCGACCGGCTCCATCGGCCTCAGTACCCTGGATGTGATCGCCCGCCAGAGCGAGCGTTACCGGGTGGTGGCGCTCAGTGCCAACACCCA
>JBFFSW010000038.1:0-8958 GCA_041572195.1 Thiohalomonadaceae bacterium
ACAGCGGCGCGGGCAAGTCCACCCTCGCCCGCCTGCTGTTCCGCTTTTATGATGTCACCGGCGGCCAGGTCACCATCAACGGCCAGGATATCCGCACTGTCACTCAGCAGTCGCTGCGCGAGGCGATCGGCATCGTGCCGCAGGACACCGTGCTCTTTAATGACACCATCGAATACAACATCGCCTACGCCGACTGCGGCGCAAGCAAGGAGCGGATCGAGCAGGCCGCGCGTATGGCCAACATCCATGACTTCATCGCCTCGCTGCCGGATGGTTACCAGAGCGTGGTCGGCGAGCGAGGCCTCAAGCTCTCCGGCGGCGAGAAGCAGCGCATCGCCATCGCCCGCGCCATGCTCAAGAACCCCAGGGTCCTGGTCTTCGACGAGGCCACCTCCTCCCTCGACTCCCAGTCGGAAAAGGCGATCCTCGAATCGCTCAAGGCCCTGGCCGAAAACCACACCACCCTGGTCATCGCCCACCGCCTCTCCACCATCGTCGACGCCGACGAGATCGTCGTCATGGATGGCGGTACCATCATCGAACGCGGGCCGCATCATCAGTTATTGGAACAGCAGGGAAGGTATGCGGAGATGTGGGCCTTGCAGCAGGAGGAGGAGCTCGAGGGCTGAGCTCTTGCCGTGCCCGGCGACTGTGGTACCTTTGATGCATGAGCCGGAAAAAAGACCAGGCCGATAAGCACGTCGGCACCCTGCAGCTGCGGCGGGTGGGCATCGACACCTACCGCGAGAACGTCGCCTACATGCACCGCGAGTGCGATTTCTATCGCGCCGAGGGTTTCCAGGCCCTGACCAAGGTGGTGGTCAGCGCCAACGGCCGCAAGATCTACGCGGTACTCAATGTCGTCGATGACGCCAACATCGTCCAGCCCTGTGAACTGGGGCTCTCCGAACAGGCCTTCGATCAGCTCGACATGGCCGAGGGCGAACCGGTGCGGGTGGCGCAGGCCGAACCGCCGCCTTCGATGGACGCGGTGCGGCGCAAGATCGCCGGTGAGCGGCTGTTCCTGCAGGACTTCCAGGCCATCACCCAGGACATCACCCACAACCGCTACTCGAAGATGGAGATGGCCGCCTTCCTGGTCGCCTCCGGCCAGACCGGCCTCGACCGCGAGGAGATCCTGCACCTGACCCGGGCGATGACCGAGTCGGGCGACCGCCTCAACTGGAAGCAGGAGCTGGTGGTGGACAAGCACTGCATCGGCGGCATCCCCGGCAACCGCACCACCATGCTGGTGGTGCCCATCGTCGCCGCCCACGGCATGACCATGCCCAAGACCTCCAGCCGCGCCATCACCTCCCCAGCGGGCACCGCCGACACCATGGAGGTGCTCTGCCGCGTCGACCTGACCCCCAGTGAACTGCACGCGGTGGTGCGTGAGCACCGCGCCTGCCTCGCCTGGGGCGGCAACGCCCGCCTGGCCCCCGCCGACGACATCCTGATCTCGGTGGAGCGGCCGCTGGGGATCGACTCCCAGGGGCAGATGATCGCCTCGATTCTGTCGAAGAAGCTGGCCGCCGGTTCCACCCACCTGCTGATCGACATCCCGGTCAGCCCCAGCGCCAAGGTGCGGCACATGCAGGAGGCGCTGCAACTGCGCAAACTCTTCGAGTTCACCGGCGACCGCATGGGCATCCACCTGGAGGTGATCATCACCGACGGTTCGCAGCCGGTGGGCAACGGCATCGGTCCCGTGCTGGAGGCCCGCGACGTGATGCAGGTGCTGCGCAACGAACCGGAGGCGCCGCAGGACCTCAGACAAAAGGCCCTGCGTCTGGCCGGGCGCATCCTCGAATTCGACCCGGACGTGCGCGGTGGCTACGGCTATAACATTGCCCGCGACATCCTCGACTCCGGTCGCGCGCTGAAGAAGATGGAGGCGATCATCGCCGCCCAGGGGCCGCAGCAGAGCATCGCCGAGCCGGGCAAACTCACCTTCGAGGTGTGCGCCGATGAAGACGGTTTCGTCAGCCACATCGACAACTACCTCATCGCCAAGCTGGCGCGCCTGGCCGGTGCGCCGATAGACAAGGGCGCCGGCGTCGACCTGCTGAAAAAGCTCGGCGACCCGGTGCGCAAGGGCGAATCGCTCTACCGCGTGCACGCCGAATACCAGTCCGACTACCAGTTCGCCAAGGGTCTGGCCGACAGCAACAGCGGCTATACCATCGGTGAAGAGGGTGAGGTAGATAAGACCTATATGGAGCTGTAACCAGCAACCGACAGGGAGCCAGGGATGTGGCCATTTAAACGCAAGCAACAGCCGAAACGCTCGAGCATACACGCCGAGGTGAGCTTCGATGAGGCGGGCACCGCACTGGTCGATGTGCGCGGCCAGACCTGCCCCGGCTATCTGCTGGCGATCAACAACGCGGTGGAGCCGCTGCCCGCGGGCACCACAGTGCAGCTCATCATCAGCTACCCGCCCTGTGGCGATGATGTGCACGCCTGGTGCAAGGAGAAGGGGGTCAGCTTCAACGGCATCGATGTTGACGATGGCCTATGGCGCATCCACCTGAAAAAATAGGATAACCGCATGCTGCTACTCTTCCCCGACTACCTGGAACCCGGACAACGCCTGGCCGCCGAGCTGGGGCTGGAGAGCGCGCTGGTCGATATCCACCGCTTCCCCGACGGCGAGTCCAAACTCACCCTGCCGCAGCAGCTTGCCGATGAGGTGATCGTCTGCCGCAGCCTGGACCACCCCAACGACAAGCTGATCGAGCTGATGCTGCTGGCCGAGACGGCGCGCAAGATGGGGGTGAAACACCTCACCCTGGCGGCCCCCTACATGTGCTACCTGCGCCAGGACATCGCCTTCCACCCGGGCGAGGCGATTAGCGCGCACATCGTCGGTCGTATGCTCGCCGGGCTGTTCGATCGCATCGTCACCGTCGACCCGCACCTGCACCGCATCCCCGAGCTTAAGCTGGCGATGCCCGGCATCGAGGCGCTGGCGCTGGAGAGCGCCGAGATGATGCGCGCCTTCCTCGCCGCCAATACCACGCGGCCGCTGCTGGTCGGCCCCGATGCCGAGTCTGAGCAGTGGGTACGGGCCATCGCCGAACCGGCCGGTTACGACTTCGCGGTCGCCACCAAGGAGCGCTTGGGCGACAGGGATGTGCGCATCCACCTGCCCGAGCACAACTACCACCAGCATGAGGTGGTGCTGGTGGACGACATGATCAGCACCGGCCGCACCCTCATCGGCGTCGCCGAACAGCTCAAGCGCCAGGGGGCGGAGACCATCCACTGTCTGGTCACCCACGCCCTCTTCTCCGACGATGTCACCGACGCCCTGCACGCGGCGGGGATAGAAAAGATCTGGAGCTCGGATGCCATCGCCCACCCCAGCAACGCCCTGGCACTGGCACCACTGCTCGCCTCGGCGCTGAAATAGCCCTCCCAACGTGAACCCCAACCGCCTGTTCCTGTTTCTCCTGGCGCTGGGGTTTCTGGTCGCCTTCATTCAGGTGGGGCTGCTGCGCATCGCCTTCTACAAGCTGGGGATGGAGCCTGGCGCCGGGGTGCTACTGCTATTCGCCTCGCTGGCCGGGAGCATGCTCAACATGCCGCTGCTGCGTCTGCGCAGCAAGGTCCCCATTCAGGGCATGCCGCCGCTGTGGCCGCCGATGTTCATGCAGGCGGGGCATACGGTCATCGGCCTCAACGTCGGCGGCGCCCTCATCCCCATGCTCTTCTCCCTCTACCTCATCGACCTGCACCAACTGCAGCCGGGCGAGCTGCTGCTGGGGATCGGCGCGGTCAGCGTCATCAGCCACATCAGCAGCCGCCCCATCCCCGGCATGGGCATCGGCATGCCGGTGCTGGTGGCGCCGCTGAGCGCGGCGCTGGCGGCCATTCTCATCAAGCCGGAGCTGAGCGCGCCACTGGCCTACGTCAGCGGCACCCTGGGGGTTCTGATCGGCGCCGACCTGCTGCGGCTCAAGGATATTCGCGAGCTGGGGGTGCCGCAGGCGGCCATCGGCGGCGCCGGCACCTTCGACGGCATCTTCCTCACCGGCATCGTCGCCGTGCTGCTGGCCTAGCCCAAACCGTACTGGTATAAAAAAACCATTGGAATCAGAGAAGCCCATCATGGAAGACGCCATTTTCAGTTATGACAGCGACCTGCGCGGGGTCACCGACAAGGCGCCCCTCTCGGACAAGGTGAATTACCTGCACCAGGTAATCCGCGCTCGCCATCCCAGCATCCAGCGCATCGCCATCGCCCTCTACGATGAGAAAAGCGACCTGCTCACCACCTACCTGCACAGCAGCCTGGACGCCAACCCGCTGAGCCGCTACCAGCACCCGCTGAGCCAGGCCGCCTCGCTGCGGGCGGTACGCGAGGACGGACGTCCGCGAGTGGTCAACGACCTCTCCATCTTCGCCGCAGGCACAAACGAGCACAGCCGCCGCATCGACGAGGCGGGCTACCAGGCCAGCTACACCCTGCCGATGTTCCGTGACGGGCGCTTCTTCGGCTTCACCTTCTTCAACGCCGACCGCAAGGGGGCCTTCAGCGACGAGACCCTGCACTCGCTGGACCTCTTCGGCCACCTGCTCTCGCTGATGGTGATCGCCGAGCTGGAGAGCATGCGCACCCTGGTGGCAGCGGTGCAGACCGCCCGCGACATCACCCACCACCGCGACAACGAGACCGGCAGCCACCTCGACCGCATGTCCCGCTACGTGCGCCTGATCACCCGCACGCTGGCGCCGAAATACGGCTTCGACGACGAGTTCATCGAGCAGCTGTTCCTGTTCTCGCCGCTGCACGACATCGGCAAGATCGCCATCCCCGACAACATCCTGCTCAAGCCCGCGCGCCTGACCGAAGCCGAGCGCGCCACCATGCAGACCCACACCACCAAGGGACGAGAGATCATCGACACCCTGCTGGAGAACTTCGGCCTCGACGGCTTCTACCGCATCGACATCCTGCGCAACATCGCCGAGTACCACCACGAGGAGATGAGCGGCGGCGGCTACCCCAACGGCCTCAGCGGCGATGATATCCCCATCGAATCACGCATCGTCGCCGTGGCCGACATCTTCGACGCCCTCACCAGCGAGCGCCCCTACAAGCGCGCCTGGAGTAACGAGGAGGCCTTCGACGCCCTGTGCCGCATGGCTGGCAACCAGCTCGACCGCGAGTGCGTGGAGGCGCTGCTGGAGAACCGCGAGCAGGTGGAGGGGATCCAGGCCCAGTTCGCCGAAGACCCGCTGGGCTAGGATTTCACCGCCGCGCCCGCGGCTGGTATCCTTGCCTCCCCATGGATACCCCACAACGCACCATCCTCATCACCGGCTGCTCCAGCGGCATCGGTCACCACTGCGCCCACGCCCTGCATGAGCGCGGCTGGCGGGTCTTCGCTAGCGCCCGCAAGGCCGAGGATGTGGAACGCCTTCGAGAAGAGGGGCTGGAGTCACTGCAGCTCGACCTGGACGACTCCGACTCCATCCACGCGGCCCTGGCCGAGGTGCTGGAACGCACCGGCGGCACCCTGGACGCGCTGTTCAACAACGGCGCCTACGGTCAAGGCGGCGCAGTGGAGGACCTGCGCCGCGATGTGCTACTCGCGCAGCTGGAGACCAACCTGCTCGGCACCCACGAGCTGACCGTCGCCGTGCTCAAGGTGATGCGCAAACAGGGGCACGGGCGCATCGTCCAGAACTCCTCGGTGCTGGGGCTGGTCGCGCTGCCCTTCCGCGGCGCCTACAACGCCAGCAAGTACGCGCTGGAGGGCCTCAGCGACACCCTGCGCCTGGAGCTGCGCGGCACTAACATCCACGTCTCGCTGATCGAGCCGGGGCCGGTCAAAAGCCGCTTCCGCGCCAACTCCTTCGCCAAGTACCAGGAGAACATCGACAAGGAGCAGAGCCCCTTCCGCGATGCCTACGAGCGGGTCGAGCAGCGACTGCAAAAGAAGGGGCCGGCGGTGCCCTTCACCCTCGGCCCCGAGGCGGTGATGGAGAAGCTGGTCCACGCCCTGGAGGCCAAACGCCCCAAGGTCCGCTACTACGTCACCTTCCCCACCCACCTCTTCGCCAGCCTGAAGCGGCTATTGCCGCACCGGGCGCTGGACTGGGTGCTGAGCAAGGTCTCCAGCGACGAACACAAATAGCCATGAAGCCTTTATTCATTTCTCTCGCCCTGCTTTTCGCTCTCCCCGCCCATGCCATCGTCAACATGGCCGAGCTGCACTTGAAGCAGTACGAGGAGGGCATGAGCGGTGAGGTTGAGATCGGCCTGGAGGGGGCCGACGGCAACAGCAACTACCGCGAACAGCGCCTGGCCGGGCGCATCGAGTGGATGCATGGCGGCACCCTCGACTACCTACAGGCCTCGCAGCGCTTCGGCGAGGCGGGCGGCTCGACCATCAGCGACCAGGGCTTTCTACATGGCCGTCACGTGCAGCCGCTGAGCGAGCGCTTCGACTGGGAGGCCTTCATCCAGTACGGCTACGACAAGCTGGCACGCCTCAGCTCACGCCAGCTCATCGGCGGCGGCCTGCGCCAGGAGGTGTGGCGCGGCGATAACGGCATCCTGCTGCTGGGCTACGGCGCCTTTCTCTACGACGAGGCGATCGACGACAGCTTCATCGACGGCGGCAACGAGAGCGGCGTACGCGGCAACCTCTACCTCATCATCCGTTACCCGCTGAGCGAGCACAGCCGCCTCCACAGCACCACCTACTACCAGCCGGAGTTGAGTGACACAGGTGACTATCGCCTGATTGAGACCGCCTCGCTGGTGGTGGAGATCAACGACTCGCTGTCGCTGAAGCTGGGGGTGGACTACACCCGCGACAACGCACCGCCGCAGGGGGTGGAGAAGGCGGACCTGCATTACACGTCGGGGATTAGTTACCGGTTTTAATGCCGATACCGATAATCTCCACCCACTCCGGCAGATCGTCCAGGGCACGCGCCAGAGCCAGCGCCTCGGCCACGCCGAGCTGGTGGCTGGAGGCACGTTCGGAGGCCTTGAGTTCGTCGAGTGTAAGGCGATGGAGCGTCCCTGATTCAGCGTCGATCAAGGCATCGAGAATAATCACCCCGTCGTAGCCTTTGACCAGCTCAAGCAGTTGGCTGGGATGGGCAAGATTCTGAAACTCCAGCTCATAGCCCGCGACCTCCGGCATGCCCTCACGCAATTGATCCACCACATCCCAAGCGACACGATCCTCGCCGAAGGGCGAGCCGATGCCGATAACCAGCAGCCTCATCGCTCGATATTGAGCTGGAGAAAGTGGGTGGCGCAGGAGATGCACGGGTCGTAGTTGCGGATCACCGTCTCGGCGTGCAACTTGATCGCCTCGGGTTCGCGTTCCAGGCCGAAGGCACGCAGCGAGGCGGCCAGGTCCTCCTCGATACGCGCCTGATTCTGGCTGGTGGGGGGGACGATGCGGGCGCTGAGGATGCGCCCCTCATCGTCGGTCTCATAGCGGTGCCAGAGGATGCCACGTGGTGCCTCGCTGCAACCGTAGCCGACACCGGCGCTCGGGCTGACCTCGGCCGAGGGCTCGGCGATGTCGTAGTTTTCCAGCAGGGTAATCGCCTCGATGAGGGCGAAGTGGATCTCAATGGCGCGGGCGAAGGCGCTGTGGAACATGTTGTCGCTGGGGAAGGCGATGCCGCACTCGGACAGTAGTGCCTGGGTCGCCTCGGGCAGTTTATCCCGGTTAAGATTGAGGCGCGCCAGCGGGCCGACCAGATAAGGTTTACCCTCACGCCCATCGCCGCTGGGATAATAAAGGCTGTGCAGTGCGGTGGAGTGCTCACAGTGGTGCTCGGCGAAGAACTGCTCGTACTCGTCGATGGCGATATCCAGGCCGTCGCTGCTCACCAGTCGTCCCTCGTTGTAGGGATACTCCTCCTCGTGGCGCATGGCGACGCTGACGAAGTCCTGATGGTCATCGGGCAGCTCCAGTTTCGCCAGCTCACGACACAACGCCTCCGCCTGCGGCAGCAGCTCGCGCGCCTGTTCGAGCAGGCCGTCCATCAGCGCCTTTTCCGGGGCCTTGTAAAAGCCGCCGACCTTCACCCCCACCGGGTGCACCGAGCGGGCGCCGAAGGCGCGCAACAGGGCGTTGCCGAAACCCTGGATGCGCATGCCGCGGCGTACCTCCTCGGGGTATTTTTCCGCCATCTCCACCGCGCCGTCGAAGCCGAGAAAATCGGGCAACGCCAGCAGGTGAATGTGCAGGGCGTGGGACTCCAGCCACTCCCCGCAGTAGAAGAGCCGCCGCATCGCCCGCACCCAGGGACCGGGCGCGCAGCCGAATATCGACTCCAGCGCATGCGAGGCGCTCATCTGGTAGGCCACCGGGCAGATGCCGCAGATACGCGCGACGATATCCGGCACCTCCTCATAACCCCGCCCCTCCAGAAACTTCTCGAACAGCCGCGGCGGCTCGAAGATGCGCAGCGCCAGATTTTCGATCTCGCCGTCGCGGATGGAGAGATCCAGGGCGCCTTCGCCTTCTACGCGGGTTAGGAGGGGGATGTTGAGGTCTATTTTTCGCGCCACTTTATTCCCTCACTCTTAAACGGCTCCACATGACTATTAATCATCAAAAACCGCCTGGATATCACCTCATCACTCACCCCGTTCGCCTTGAATTGCCCAGCCAGCGCCGTGACATTTCCATCCGGCAGCGGTCCGAAACAGCCGTAACAATCCCGACCGAGAGATGGACAAAGTGCATTACAGCCGCCGTTGGTGACCGGCCCCAGGCAGGGGCTGCCCTTACTGACCAAGACACAAGAGTAACCATTACGCTTACAGGCCAGACAAACCGGCTCGTGTTCAATACGGGGGGCAACGCCCGCGAGCAGCGACTTCAGCGCCGCGAGCAGTTGGCCGGTATTGATCGGGCAGCCGTGCAGCTCGAAGTCCACCTTGACGTGTTCGCTGATGGGTGTGGCGTG